>NZ_BAAABH010000012.1:0-98783 GCF_054767855.1 Clostridium sp. CTA-19
TACCATCTTGTTTTTCCCTTGTCAACAACTTTTTTAAGTTGTTTTTGAAAAACTTTTTCGCTTTAAGAACTCTTACCTTTCGGCGTTGCCCCTCAGCGACAAGACTTATTATATTAAACTTTTTAAGCCACATTTATTATTATTTACCTCATTTAATTAAATTATTCCTATTTTTCTTTTAAATACTACATTTTTCTTTTAGATTTCATCTATTGACACACACGGTTAAGTTTGTGTTTCTAATCATATTTTTAAACTTTAATATAACCAATACATCTTATTATTCTAATTTTACATTTAATCTTTTAAAGTCAATTTGTTCATATATGATATATATTATAAATACATATTTTTTACAAAACATTAAAAAAGCTATTACTTAACTAATCTTTAGTTAGTTTTGTAATAGCCTCTTTTTATTTTATTCTTTAAAAACGAAACTCTAAATTCACATATTCAGATAAAAGTTCAATTGAAGCCTCTATATCTTTCATATTTACAAATGCATTTGGTCCATGTACATATCTAGTTGCTACTGATATTCCTGAAGATTTAACACCATAATTAGATTTATTTATCGCTCCTGCATCTGTTCCTCCACCATCAATTACATCTAATTGATATTTTATATTATTCCTTTGACAACAAGATATCATTTCTTCAACTAAATATTCATCACAAATAACACTACCATCTGATATTTTTATAGCTGTTCCTTCACCTAGTTTATTACTTCCTTCTGATGAATTTGGATAATCACTAGCTATCGTTACATCTATAGCTATTCCTATTTCTGGTTTTATTCTATTTGCAGCTACTGTTGCACCTCTCAATCCTACTTCTTCTTGAACAGAAAATACAAAATATACATCATTATATGGATTCTCTATTTTTTTAAGTGCTTCAATGAGAATATAACATCCAGCTCTATCATCTACAGCCTTAGCTGTTACATTATCTCCTTTTAACTCTATATAATCACCTACATAACTAGCTATATCTCCTACTTTTACATACTTTTCTGCATCTTCCTTAGAGGTTGCGCCTATATCTATATATAATTTTTTTATATTATTTTTTATTCCATCTATATCAGTTCCATTAGATATAATACCATACATTCCATTTTTAAATTTAACTCTATTCATTATGCTTTGTATAACAGGAATTCCACCTAATCCTCTAACCTTTATAAATCCTTTATCGTCAATTTTTATAACTTGAAATCCTATTTCATCCATATGTGCAGAAGCCATTATCCTTTTTTTATTTTTTCCATAACCCTTTTTAAAAGCTATAAGATTTCCTAAATCATCAACTAAAATTTCATCAGCTAATTCTTTAACTTCCTCCTTTATTACACTACGTATTTCTTTCTCATATCCACTAACTCCAAATGTATCACATAATTTTTTCAACCCCATAATTACACCCCTTTTTAAATTTTCTGATTTTTCAAATAAATTATAACATTTCTTGCATATTTCAACCATATAAATATTATAAATATTTGCATATACAATCATGCCATAACTTTTTTACATTATGCCAATTAATACTTTAACTTATAAAATTGCCAGTTCTACTTTAATTAAACAACTAAATTATAAAATAATTTAAAGAACATAATTATACTTCTATTTTCTATTAAATATCATATATTTTAGATAAAATTCTTCTTAAGCCCAAATCTTAATACTTCTAATTTTTTTAAAACTTAGTAACGCATCTTCTCCTTAACTTTTCATAAAAAATTTCCTATCTTAGAATATATTATTGCTTCAAATTACAAATAAGCTCCTAATAAATAAGTTAAACCTAGAACTTATTTAGCTATATTCCTATTCAATTTATTAACATTATAGTTTACAATATAAATAAAACCTGTCCTAATTTTATCTAAAACTATAAAAATTAAATTCAAAACTTAGATTTTATATAAATATCTTATATTAGATTTTTATGGAATTATTTCAACATTTTTAATATTAAAATTCTATACAGGGTTACAAGTTGTTTTTTTATTACCTAATGCAAAACTTAGATACCCTTAAATTAGAGATATTCTCAAGAGTACTTGAACTTTAACAAAAAATTTAAAATAAAAATATCTTTAGATTTATTAGTAATTTAGATTTTAGGTTATTTATCTATATCATCAATTAAATTATGTTTTTGTTTTTATATATATTTTTTTACTTACAATGAATTTGCTCTAGGAGGTTATTTATCATGTTAAAATTAGTTTTTTTAGCCTTAGCTGGTTTTTTTGCAGCATTTATAGATGCTATAGCTGGCGGAGGTGGTCTTATAAGTATGCCTGCATATTTGATGGCAGGAGTATCCCCACATCTTAGTTTAGGTACTAATAAATTTTCATCAACTATGGGGGCTTTTACAAGTTCATATAACTTTGCTAAATCCGGTCTTGTTAACTTTAAACTTATTAAAATTTTAGCACCATTTACTCTTGTAGGTTCTATTTTAGGTGTGAAAACTGTACTGCTTTTAGATGAGAGCTTTTTAAATGTATTAGTTTTAGTACTTATCTTAGCTATTGGATTATATACAATCTTCTCTAAAAATATTGGTGCAGATGATAACTTTCATGGATTAAATAAGAAAAACTTAACTTTAGGAATTATTTTTGCATTTTGTCTAGGATTTTATGATGGATTCTTTGGACCTGGCACTGGATCATTTTTAGTTTTTGGTTTAATAAAAATATTTAAATTTGATTTTTTACATAGTACTGCAAATACTAAATGTTTAAATTTTATAAGTAACATTGCAGCTTTAATTACATTTGCTTTAAATAATTCTATAAATTATAAACTAGGATTTGTTGTAGCAATATTTATGGTTTTCGGTGCAAAATTAGGTACTAAAGTAGCAATAAATAAAGGATCTAAAATAATCAAACCTATATTTATAACTATGTCCTTAGCTGTTGCCATAAAAATGCTTATTACTTTAATATAATATAATAAAGTATTTAAGAATACTTTAATGTCATAGCTCTTAGAGTCTATGCATTTTAAAAAAGCGTTCTTAAATACTTTTAATTGATTTATTTTTTTATATAAAATTCTAAAATCAATCCTTAATCTTTATCTCTTATAATACTTTTCTTATATCTTCTATTAAAACTTCTTTAACAAATTTATTATTCATATCGTCTACTAATATTAATAAAACTTCATTTTGTTTAACTTTTAAAACTCTCCCTTTTTTCTTTGTTCCTATGATGTTTACAGAGGTTCCCTGAGTTATAGGTTTTAAATATGTTCCATTACAATATAAGCATACATCACTATTTGTTCCTACTCTCTTACAATCTACACAATAATAAATTTTACTCACAATTTTTCCCCCTTTATTGAAAATAAAATATATATTTTTTAATTATAACTATTATAGGGTTCCAAGTTGACTCTTAAAGTTATTTGTTCCAAAACTTGGATACCTGAAATAGTGAGACATGCTCCGAATCACTTAGAATTCAACACTACATCTTGTGTAAAAATATTTTAAGGTTGCTGAATAAATTTAAATTGGAGCTTGTTTCCCTATAGGATTTTCCAAGTTGAAAATATTTTTAAGTTATTTAACAAATTTAATTTTCATCTTGTATTCTATAATATTCTATAATTTTATTTTTTTATTTTTTTATATTGATATTTTATTTTTATGTTAGATTTTATTAAAGTAGTACTCTTATTTTAAATTTTACTAATGAACCATTTTTACTAGATCTTTAAATTTAAAATATTCTTTTATTAAGGATTAAAAAATCTTTATTTTATAAAATATTTATGATACATACTTTTATAGAACAGAATTTGATATATTTTCAATTGTATATTGGTCTATAGCTTTAACTATAGATTCTTTCCCTTGCTTTAAGTTTCATTAATTTTATATTTTTCATCTTTCTAATTATTTTTATATCATCTTGTTATAAGATCATACAATATTTAAATTCAACATAGTTTGAAGCTTTTCCTTTTATTATAGGATTTCATATTAAAATTTTTAGTAACATTATCTTTAATATAATTTAAAGACTAAACCTACCTCTTTAAAAATGTATTTTAAACTCTTTTAAGTTTAAAATATATTAATACTCTTAATACTCTAGTAAAACAAACTCCTATTTAAATTTATCCACTAAATTAAAAATATTATAAAATGTGGTATTAAATTCTAAGTGTTTCCAATCATTTTTCACTTTTCAAATATTTAATGTTTATACTATTAACCATAGATACTTTTTAAAATCAATTTGGATTCCATATTTTTAAATTGAAGAACATTTGAAGATTGTAACTTATTTAACTAATGCACTTCACAAATGTGAACATAATACTTATAATTAATTTAAAGTCAAATAAATTATATAGAAATGAAGTGAGGATAAAATTTATGACACTGGGTATACTTTATTTAGTATTAATTTTTATATTTTTCTATTATGGGAAAAAAAATTATTTACAAAAAGCTAAAAGAATAAATAAAAATTTAGAAGAATTTAATTTAGATATTTTAAAAACTTATAATTCTTTAAACCTTAATAATCAAAGTAGACTTTTAAATGGATTAACAGATATAGAAAGTTACTATTTTAATTCTATCATGGACAATTCTTTCCCTTATAGTCAAAATATAAATAAAGTTCAAACATACATGTTTCATTTAGAGGAAATAATGAAAAAGCTTAAAATTCTTAAAAGAAAACAAATAAAAGAAGATTCTCTTAACAATAAATTATCTTACTAAAACCATACATAAGAAATTCAAAATAAATTATAATGAAATTTTTATACTATATTAAGAAATACTACGTTGTTAGTGTAAGTTTTAAATTATTTACATTGAATATGTGATTGCATACTGAAAAATAATTTAATAAAATTATTAAATTATTATCTAAACTTGTTTCACTTTATTTAACTGTAAATCCAATTATAAAATTTATATTATATTTTAATATATTAAAGGAGTGAATATTATGGTAAGAAAATCTAAAAACAATAAAAGCGCAGTTAAAATTGCGTTAGCTATAACTGGCGTAGCAGCAACCTCAATATTTTTATATGAAAAATTTGTTCAAAATCGTGATAACAAAATAAGGCAATGTTTTGATCGCTATGAAGAAAATTTTGATGATGATTATTTAGAAGACTGTGATTGTGGTGATAGCATCAATGAAAATTATGCAACAATAACTGTAGAAAAAGATAATGAAGGCTGCTCAGGTTGTGAATGTACTGAGAATTCTTGTGAAGATTTAAATATAGACGATTCTTATAATAATGTTGAAAACTTAAATAGTGAGAATGAGGTAAACACTTCTTCTGAAGAAAATACTAACACTAAAAACAAAGACACTGATTCTATATAATTTTAAGTTTTAAATTTTTTATCTGCTATATATTTCAATTTAGAAATTATATATTTAAAATTATATAGATAAAAAAAGGGGGAATTCCCCCTTTTTTATATTGTTAAATACAATATAATCTGTATTCAAAGTATTTTCTGTATGTAATATTTAGAAACATCTTAATATATGAAACAATCTTGAATTTAAATCTATCCAATAATTTTAAAATATTTTTATACAAGATAAAGTGTTGAATTCTAGATGATTCGGAGCACGTCTCAATATTTTGGGTATCAAGGTTTTGGAATGATTAATTTTAAAAGTCACTTTTGAACCCCATGTGCGTAAATCTAAGCCACTTTATTCCAATAAAATATATTTCTTTTAATTTATTACTACATTATGTAATAATAAAAATTTTAAATAACTATTCATTGAAAATTGATTTAGAAATTCTTATAGATTTTTGTTTGATTTTTTTGACCTAATCCAAGGACGGATTAGCCGGTGCATCAGATAAGGACGTCGTTTCTCGGGGTAGTTATAAAAATCAGATAAAAATATATTTAGAGTTTCTTTGAAAATTTTACAGATTGCATTTTAAATTTTTTCATTATTACTTTTAAGACTATAATTTTGGACTTTTTTGTGCTTTTTAGGTTTAGCTTTACGCCTATGCTTGGAACCCTATATCTTATCTTTAAATATTAGCTATTATTAAATTTAATTTATTAAAAATTTATATATTATTCAATTTTTTTTCATTATATATATATATAATTATAATTAATAACTACATTTCATATATTATTTTTTTATTTGTTTTTTCATTGCTTTTATATTTTAAACATTGTATAATAGTAATAATAACCATCAATATTTATTACTTGAAAGTAAAATTTATTTTACTTTTTTATTTATACTTAAATATAAATTTACAATATTATATTTAAAATATTCAAAATCTTTTAAATATACTGATTATTTAGAGAGGGTGTGATCTTTTATGATGATTAAACTAACAGTAAGAAACATTATGAACCTTGGCCTATGGGGCAGACTTTGCGAATATAAGGGTTGGGATAAGCAGATAGTTCAGAATGGTCTTATTTCGCCTGATACAGAGGTTGAATTCGATGATGAATTTTTAAAAAAAGATGTAGTCCCAATAGAGGATTTAAAGATATTCCTATTTAATATCAGTAGTGAGCAAGCAATTTATTGTGGTACTCTTTTAGCAAAAAACTTAGAAGATGCTAAAATTAGATTAGGTACTATTCATAATATAAATAAAGTAACAACCATACAAGAAATAACTAAAGAGCAGCTTTATAATATGAAAAATAAACATTTAGTATTATCGAGAATTCCACTTTAACAATTAATTATATAAAGTAAAATACCCTACAAGTAATATGCAGGGTATTTTGCTTTATTTTTTATTGTTGTTCTGCCCAATTTGCTGGATAAGTTACATAAACAAATCTTGCATGGTTTGGCACTGTAAAATGTATAGATGAGTTTGCAGGTATAAATATTATATCCCCTTTATTTCCTACAACTTTTTTACCATTTATATCTATTTCTAAAGTTCCGTCAATTATATAATCTACTTCATCATATTTTAATGTCCAAGCGAAACTAGTTTCATCCATCTCCATAACTCCACAACCAAGTCTTGGACTTTCTTCTAATGTCACTACATCTTTTAAATAAACTTTATCACCAGCTTTTCCTGTATCAAATTTTTCAGGTTTAACTGTTTCTGTTTTTATAGATATAACTCCACTTTGATCAACAACTTTTTCAAAATCACATTTTGAACATTCAGTTGTTTGACCTAATTTTTCGTTTATTATTTTTCTTACTATCTCTTCTATAAGTGTTTCGTTTAAATTTTCCATTTAAATCTCTCCTTTAAGCTTCTTTAGCTACAATATTTTTAGTCATCATAACAGCTACTATTACTGCTGTTACACCACCTACTAATTTACCAACTATCATTGGAGCTATAAGATCTGGGTTTACTCCAGCTGCAAATCCTAAATGGTCTCCAAATACAAAGGCTGCACTTACTGCGAAAGCTACATTGATTATTTTTCCTCTTTCATCCATGTCTTTCATCATTCCAAACATTGGAATACTATTTGCAAGTGATGCTATCATACCTGCTGCTGCTACATCATTCATCTTAAGTATTGATCCAATTTTCATAAGTGGTTTTTTGAATACTTTTGTTATAAAGTGAACTAGTGGATATGCTCCTGCTAATATTACAACTATATCACCAACTACTGATATTCCTTCTTCAATTGGTGCCATTCCTGGTATTAAAACAAGGCCTGTTGTTTTTTCAAGTATTGCTGCTACTAATCCCACAGTTATTACTACTGTTATAAACATTCCAAAATATGTGAATCCTTTTATCATTCCATTTGGTATAAGTTTTAATCCTATAGCTATAAGCGCTGCAACTATTATTATAGGTGTTAAGTTTTTAAGAACTAACAATGGAGAAATTCCCGCTAAAACTCCACCTATAAAAGTCCCTATTGGAACAGTTATAATACCTGCTAAAACCCCTTTAGCTAAATATTGTTGATCTTCTTTTTTTATAATTCCTAATGCTACTGGTATAGTAAATACTATTGTAGGTCCCATCATTGAACCTAGAATCAAACCTGCAAAAGGTCCAATTTGTTGAATTTCAGCTAATTGTGTTGCTAATTGATATCCACCCATATCACAAGCAAGTAAAGTTGTTGCAAACATTGAAGGGTCTGCTCCTAATGCTTTATAAACTGGAACTACTATAGGCTTTAAAAGTGTTGCTAAAACTGGTGCCAAACAAATAGCTCCAACCATTGCTAAAGCAAGAGAACCCATTGCCATAATACCTTCTTCAAATTGTTCTCCATATCCAAATTTGTTTCCTAAAAGTTTATCAACTGCCCCTATAACTAAGAAAACCATCATAATATATACTATAATTTCGTTAATACTCATATATTACACCTCACTCATTTTTTAATAGATAACTTATAAAATACAAAATACAGCTCACTCTATTAATAACTATATAATTTAAAGATTTTTTAAAAGAAGTTCACTAGGAGAAGGTATTACTGTTTGATGTATAATTCTTTTAGAATCTATACTCTTCATACTAGCTTTAATACCTTCTTCAACACTTGACACAGATCCTGTAAATATGAAATAAGCTTTTCCTGCAATTCCATTACCTAATACTAATTTAACAAGTTGTACAGAAGATGCCTTAAGACCTGCATCTAATGCTACCAACATAGATGTTACAGTAGAACATTCCATTATACCTATTGCATCATATTGCAATACTAAAGGTCTTTTCTTTAATCCCTTTAATAATTCTTCATGTGCAGATGATATAATATTAGTTTCTACAATTTTTTTATCATCATCTTTATTAACTTTCTCTAATGCTTCTCTAACCTCTTCTACATCACCTGAAATTATTGTTAAAAATTTTCCTGGACATATATGTCTAAGTATTTCAACTTCAACAAAAGAAGATTTTAAAAGTATGTCACTAACTTCAAACCCTTTTGAAATACTACTAAATTCCAATATTCCTAAAGCTTTTTTCATATCTTTTCTCCATGTCTAAGTATTATTTTATTCATTAAATATTTCTAAAGAATCTACTATTCCTACTATAGTTGCATCAATTGGCGCTTTATTGTTATCAAATACATATCTTGCTGAACTTCCTTTTGAAATAAGTACTTGATCTCCAATTCCAGCACCTACTGAATCAACTGCAATAATCACATCTTTAGTTAACTCACCATTAAAATCTATGGTTCTTACTACTAAAAATTTAAGTCCACTAAGATTTTCATCTTTTCTTGTAGCCCATAAATTTCCCGTTACTTTTCCAATAATCATATATCTTTACCTACCTTCTCCTACGAACTTTCTTAACTTTCTACTTTAATTACAAGATTATTTATTCTTGCAAAATCTTTTGCTAATGGAGTAATTATAGATTTCTTAGCAACTATAATTTCATTTACTCCTTCTTTTTTTAAATTTCTAATATCCATTTCTGAAATTAATTTTTTATTTAATACTCTTTCATTTCCTATGCAGCATTTTTCATTAACTATACTTTCCATATTATTTTTTATGTTCTCTTCTTTTTTAACTACTTCTTTTATAGTTTTTTCAACCTTATTAGTATTACTTATAATAGATTTTAAAGATGTAAAAACAACTCCAAATAATTCTAATTTATTTTTATATTCTTCAAAAACATTTATTAATACTTTAGGTGCCACATCTTTGTATTCTTCAAATTCTACACCTTTTTCTAAAGCATATAATTTTTCACCTTTTAAAATTAAATCTACAATTAATTTTTCCTTTTTAGAACTTCCATATCCCTGAGAGATATTTCTAAGTTCATTGTTTGAAATATTTTGTATTAATATACACTTATATTCATTTATATCTTTCATAGTATCTATAGAATCTGCTATTATATTATTTTCTTCTAATCTCTTTTTTACTATTGGGCACATATTTTCATTATGCTCTAAAATTAAAATTTTATTTTTTATTGAATTATTCTCTTCAATAATAGCTTTCATTCTACGAATTACTTCTTTAGTTATCAATTCAACTAACTTTTCATTATTCATCTTTTAGGCTCCCTTTCTTTTGATAATTTAGAAATTTAATTTTCTTTTTTATCAACACAATTAATTGCTATGCCTAAAGGAGTAACTAAGAATGGATTTAATGGTTTTATTGTTGTTATTTTTGTCTCTTTTTCAATTATTTTTTCAAAATTTTTCAGACAACAAGTTCCACCAACTAAGTATATGTTTTCTACATTAAATCCTTCTATATGATTTTTTATAATAGATGCTATTTTTTGGATTACTGGAGTTACAATATGAAAAATTTCCTCTTGATTTCTAACATTTTTCTTTTTTTCCTCTGCATCTTCAAAAGGAATTTTATATGCACCGGCTACTACTAGTGACAGTTGTGTTCCACCTGTAGCTTCATCAGCAGTATATATAACTTTTCCATTTTCAAATATTGAAAGCCCAGTAGTTCCACCACCTACATCTACAACTACACCATTTTCAATATTAAGTACAGCATTTGCAGCAGTTGGTTCATCATCTACTGACACAACTTCCATACCTGCACCCTCAACTACATAGATATGAGTTTTTATGTCTCTTTCTCCAGTTCCAGGTGGAACGGCTATTGCTGCTTTAGTAAGTTCTATTTTTAATTTATTTTCTATTTTAGATTTAAGCTCTCTTACTATATTAGTAGCGCCAATAAAATCTACAACTAAACCATCCCTAACAACTTGAGCAAACTTCATTTCACAAGCTATAGGATTTTTATCCTTATCTAGAACTACTATTACTATATAAGCTGTTCCTAAGTCTACTCCTACATAAAGCTCTTCATCATTTGAAATTTTCTTAGGATTATTTATTGAATTTTCAACAGCTTGTATAAGCTCATCAACTCTATTTAGATTTTTCATAACCTACCTCTTTACTATTTCACAATAAGTGTCTTTAGTATATCCACAGGCATTAGCTTCATCATAATCTAAATGAAGAACTGTATTAAATTTATCACTTACTCTAACTGCTACATCATCAAAAATTAAACTTCTTTCTCCATTTATTTTAACCATAACATTCTCTTTATCTTTTACACCATATTTACTAGCATCTTCTGGAGTTATATGAATATGTCTTTTAGCTACTATAACTCCTTCCTCTAACCTAGCAACAGCATTTTTACTTGCTAATGTTATTGGTGCACTGCCTTTAATATCTCCGGACATTCTAACTGGTGCATTAACACCTATAGAAACAGCATCACCTTTTGAAAGTTCAACTTGAGTATGTTCTCTTGCTGGTCCTAATACAGATACATTTTGCATTACACCTTTAGGTCCTATGATAGTAACTTTTTCTTCACAAAGATATTGTCCTGGTTGTGATAAATCTCTTTTTTTATTAAGTTTATATCCTTTACCAAAAAGTGTTTCTACCATATCTTTTGAAAGATGAATATGTCTGCCTGATGCCTCAACTAATATACCTTTTTTCCCATATAATCTTTTTACCACTTCTTCAACAATATAGTTGACTTCTACATTAGATATTGCCAATTTTTTCACCTCTTATTTATACTTACCTGAAACGTATTTGCACATCATTACATAAAAACAGCTACTCAATCTATTCATTGCTAGTGCTATATCATTTCTTGAAAGTTCTCCATCTTCTGTTTTAAAAGCATTAAAGGCCACTATTTCAACCTCTCTACTTTCAGTTCTTAAACTATTAAGTTCAATAACTACATCACCCATTTCATAATTTGCAAATATTATATGATCTGTATTTAAATATTTCTTAGGGTTATGAGAGTATGATCTTAATTCTGTTTCATTTAATCCTAATAGTGAAACTTCTGGTAACGACTTTTCTGTTACCTCGCACTCTAATATCTTCCTTACATATGCTAAAACTTCTTCTAAATCTTTTATAACTTTTTTTTCATTTAAATTCTTGCATATTATTTGTGCCTTTAATATTTTACTCTGAAGTGAATCTAATCTTCCTCTTAATACTATTCTTTTATGATTTTTCAATACTAATTTATTTCCATACAATTGAGTCATATGTTCTGGTTTCTTTTCAAAAAATCCACCAGTTAACCCTTCATATCTTGGAAGAAATTTATTTTCAATGGTTTCTTCTTTTTTAATCAATTGATTAGTATTATTATTTAAATTCACATCGTCTTTATAAATCAATTTTATACTTTTATCTTGTAAATACTGTTTAGCTGATGGAGTAACTATAACTCCCCTTTCAACTACATATTCACTAATATTCTGATTTTTTAATTTGCTTCTTAAAGCGCTTTCTGTTAAAACACTCATAATTTCACATCCTCTAACAAGATGTTTTAGGTTAATTTAATAACCTAAAATATAAAAATAATCTAAATTTTATAGATTAACTTATTTTACCTAAACTATGCCCATGACCTGTAATAATTATTGAATTATAAGTTCATGGGCATGTTAGATAAATTATATATATCTTTTATTTAAAGTAAATGTCACAATTTTTTAGGAAATTTTTAATTATAGTTCACTTTTTGGAAGTATAACTTCAACTTCACTATGTGGTCTTGGAATTACGTGAACAGATATTAACTCTCCAACTCTTTCAGCAGCAGCAGCTCCAGCATCTGTAGCAGCTTTAACAGCTCCAACGTCTCCTCTTACCATTACAGTAACTAATCCGCCACCAACTTGCTCTTTTCCTATTAAAGTTACATTTGCAGCTTTAACCATTGCGTCTGCTGCTTCTATTGCTCCTACTAATCCTTTAGTTTCTATCATTCCTAATGCATTCATGTTTGCCATTTTAAGTTCCTCCTTAAATTTACCTTTATTATTTTAAATTTTTTATAATTTATTTTAATTAAGAAAGTGCTGATAATTGCTCAACAACTTTTTTAATTATTAATTCTAATTGTTCTTGAGACATACCACTATTTGAAGTGTTATTTAAATCTTCTTTTGGTCTAAGTTCTTCAATTTCTCTTACACCACATGCAACTCTTCTTATATTCATCAGATTTAAAGGTCCTATATTGTCTGAAGTTGAACTTCCTCCAATAGCACCGCAACCTAATGTAAGTGCTGGAACTAAATTAGTTGAAGCTCCTATTCCACCTAATGAACCTGGAGTATTAACTAATAATCTTGATACTGGTATTCTTAATCCAAATGTTCTTATAACTTCATCATCATTAGAATGAACAATTAAAGTATGACCTTTACCTTCATTCATTAATATATCAGTACAAAGATTTATTGCATGTTCCATATCTTCTACTGTATAGAATGCTAAAATTGGAGTAAGTTTTTCTCTTGAATATGGATTATCTTTTCCAACAGTACATTGCTCTGATATTAAAACTTTACTTCCAGCTTTAACATTTAACTTAGCCATTTCTGCTAATTTTTCTACACTCTTTCCAACAATTTGAGGATTCATTGTACCATTTGATCTTAATATAAATTTACCTAATTTATCAGATTCCTCTTCATTTAAGAAATAAGCACCTTGTCTTACAAGCTCTTCTTTTACTTTTTCTTTCATAGATTTTTCAACTACTATTGATTGTTCAGATGCACAAATTACTCCATTATCAAAAGTTTGACTATCTATTATTCTTTTTACTGCTAATTTTATATCGGCAGTTTTATCAATAAATGCAGCTCCATTTCCTGGTCCTACGCCTATTGCTGGAGTTCCTGAGCTATATGCAGCTTTTACCATAGCTTCTCCACCTGTTGCTAGTATTAATGCTGTATCCTTATGTTTCATTAATTCGCTAGTACCTTGAAGAGATGGGATTGTTATACATCCTATAAGTCCTTCAGGTGCTCCAGCTTTAATAGCTGCTTCATTTAATATTCTTGCAGTTTCAATGATACATTTTTTAGCATTTGGATGTGGAGACACAACTATTGCATTTCCTGCTTTTAATGAAATTAAAGTTTTATATATTGTTGTTGATGTTGGATTTGTTGATGGAATTAATCCTGCAACCACCCCTACTGGAACACCTACTTCAAAATATTTTTTTTCTTTATTTTCATTTATTATTCCAATTGTTTTTAAATCTTTTATATTTTCATAAACAACTCTACTTGCAAAAGTATTTTTTACTATTTTATCTTCCCATTTACCAAAACCAGTTTCTTCGAATGCCATTTTTGCTAATTTTACAGCTTCTTTTTCTGCTGCTTCTGCAACAGCTTTAACTATTTTATCAACTTTTTCTTGAGAAAATGTTTTGTAAACTTCTTGAGCTTTTTTAGCATTTTTTATAAGCTTTCTTGTTTCTTGTAATGATAATAAATCTTTATCTAAAAGCTCCATTCATTTCGCCTCCTACTGCTCATTAAGTATAGCTTCTATTAATTGATCTTTCTTGCTAAACTTAATTTGTTTCTTAGTTAGAGAAAGTTTATGTTCTTCTTTTAATTTTCTTGCCAATGTTCTAAGTTCTTGAACTTTTAACGCTTCAAGTTCTTCTTTACTCATTTTCATTAATTGCTCAATTCCTATTGGCTGATTTTTCTCATCATTCTCTTTCTCTTCATACTTTGTTTCTTTTTCATCTTTATCTATGTCATTACTTTTTGATTCTTCTTTTGATTCTTCTTTTTTATTGAATATATTTAAAACTTCATTATCTGCCCTTGCTATAACATGAGCATTTCTTAAAGTTCCTACTCTTTCAATTGCTGTACATGCACTTTCTATAGCAGCTTTCACAGAGGCAACATCTCCTGTAATTATAACAGTGACTATTCCTCCGGTAACAAATTCACAGCTAACAAGTTCAACATTTGCAGACTTTAAAGCTGTATCTAGCCCTTCTACTGCACCAACAAAACCATAAGTTTCTAAAAAACCCAGTGTGGATTTATTCATTTTATCCACCTATTATTAGTACTCTTTTGGATTATCAGCTACAAATTTTACTGCTGTTGCAAAAGCTTCACATGCTGCTTTACACGCTGATTGACTTCCTGTTAATAATCCTCCACCAAAATTTGTTTCAGATGGCGGTCCAAAGAATGCTTTTAAGTCAACTGCTGCTGCCTTCATAGCTGCATCTAATGCATACATTGCTTCTATTGGTGGTGCTATTAAATATGCTAATGCTTCCCCTTCTTTTATTCCTGCTACTTGAGAAAGATATGAACCTGTTCTAGATACACATTGTGCATAATACGCTATAGAATCATCTTCATTAGCACTATAGAATGTAGCAACTCCACCTTCTATAAAATCAACTGCTGCATTTAGTCCGCTTCTAACTTCTGCTGGGCTTGGTCCTGCAACTATTCCTATAACTTCACCAGCTAATTTACTATTCGCATTTGCAGCTCCACCATAGAATGATTTTGCATAAACTACTTCTACTTCTGCTGCCTTAGTTGCTTCATCTAATGCAGTATAAGTCACATCATCAGAATCCGCTGTTAATATTCCTATACTTCTATGTTCAGGTTTTAAATTTAATTCCTTAGCCATATCAGGATTAACGTTAGGTATTATCTTAACGCTTAAAACTGATGCACGAAGTTGATCATTTTTCATAATGTTATTCCTCCTGAATTATAATTTTAAATCTAATCCACTTGCTTTTTTCTCTAGCATTAATTTGATTATATCTGCTATATAAGCTCCAGCCTCAACTGATGGAGTACCACCTTTATGAATGTTTGATACAACTGTTCTTCTTGATTCTGGCATTCCTACTGTTGCTTTATAAGCTATATAAGCACTCATACTTTCAGCAGTTACAAGACCTGGTCTTTCTCCAACTAAAAGGCAAGTTACATCTGCTCCAAATTCTTCTGATATAACATCCATAGTTCCAACTCTTCCTAATCTTACAAAGAATGGATCTCCAACTGATATTCCATAACCTTGTAATCCTTGAATTAGAGCCGGTAAAATATCTTTTATATTTGCTTCTATTGCTTTTGAACTTAATCCATCTGCAACAAATATTTGAACTTGAGGATTTCTCTTAAGTGAACTTAATTTTGATAATTCCTCTTTAGATATTTTTCTTCCAAGGTCTGGTCTTGTTATAAACTCATCTTTAGATTCACACATAGTTTGAACTATTGGTAAATTCATTTCTTTTAATAACTCTTCATTTACATCTGTAAATACAGCATCTTGTGCTGCTGCATGGTCAGCTCTAAATCTTAACACTGTTTCTGTTTTATATCTTGTTCCTGCTTTACCAATACCGATTCTTGCAGGAGTGTGTTTTTTCATTTTTAAATACGCTTCTGCATCAGCTGGATTATCTACTAATAAAGTTTCTCTTATATCAACTTCTGTAATATCTGGAATCATTCCATTCTCATTAATTGATATATTTTCCTCATTTTTTTGTGTTGCTACGTTAGCGCTTCCACCTTGCTTAGATGTCATTTCAACTAATACTTGTTCTACTAATTTCTTTAAATCATTTTCTGAAAACATAGTACTTACCCTCCTACTTTCTAAGTAATACTGAAGCATCGCCTGCTTTTGCTGTTAATTTTCCATTTTCCATAAAGCCCCATTTTTCTAACCAAGCTTCGAACTCAGCTATAGGTCTTTTGTTTAATAATTCTCTTAATGTTGCTGTCTCATGATATCCTGTAGTTTGATAGTTAAGCATTATGTCGTCTCCATGAGGTATTCCCATAAAGTAAGTACAATCTGCTGCTGCTAATAAAACAGCTAAATTTTCTACATCATTTTGATCTGCTTTCATATGGTTTGTATAACAAACGTCACAACCCATTGGTATTCCTGTTAATTTACCCATGAAGTGATCTTCAAGTCCAGCTCTTATAACTTCTTTGCTATCATATAAATATTCTGGTCCTATAAATCCAACAACTGTATTAACTAAGAATGGTTCAAACTTTTTAGCAAATCCATAACATCTAGCTTCCATAGTTACTTGGTCTGCACCATGATGAGCATCTGCTGATAATTCTGATCCCTGTCCTGTTTCAAAATACATAACGTTTGGACCAGCTGCTGTTCCTTCTTTTAATGCAAGTTGTCTTGCTTCTTCTATTAAAGATCCTGAAAGTCCAAATGCTTCATTTCCTTTTTCAGATCCTGCTATACTTTGGAATATTAGGTCTGTTGGAGCACCTTGTTTTATAGCTTCCATTTGTGTTGTTACGTGTGCTAATACACAGTTTTGAGTTGGTATTTCATATTTTTGTTTTATATCTTCAAACTTTTTAAGTACTTTTACTACACTTCCAACAGTATCATCAACTGGATTTAATCCTATAACAGCATCACCTATACCAAATGTTAATCCTTCTAGTAAAGAAGCAACTATTCCATCAACATCATCTGTTGGATGGTTTGGCTGAAGTCTAGCTGATAATCTGCCAGTTTCTCCTATTGTAGTATTACAATGAGCTATTACTTTTATTTTCTTAGCTCCACATATTAAGTCTAAGTTTGACATAAGCTTAGTAACTGCTGCGATAACCTCACTTGTTAATCCTCTAGATATTCTTTTTAAATCAGCTCCTGTTGTAGTTGATTGTAATATCCATTCTCTTAATTCTGAAATTGTCCAGTTTTTAATTTCTCCATATATTTTTTCATTTACTGCATCTTGGATTATTCTTGTAACTTCATCCATTTCATATGGTACAACTGGATTATTTCTTATGTCTGCTACTGTTAAATTACTTAACACAACTTTTGCAGCAACTCTCTCTTGAGCAGTCGATGCAGCTACGCCAGCTAGCTTATCACCTGATTTTTCCTCGTTAGCTTTTGCTAAAACTTCTTTAACATCTTTAAATTGATACACTTTTCCAAATAACTTAGTTTTAAGTATCACTATCATTCACCTCTCTAAAAATTATGAATTAAATACTAATGTTTTTATTACTACTGGTACAACTTTCCCATTTACTAATGGTTTTCCAATATCTATGTAATCACCATTTTCAACTTTGATACTATCTATACAAACTATATTATTTTTTCTATTAAGCTTTGCATAAATAGTTTGTCCTAGGACCTTTGCTATATCATTTTCAACAATTACAAATAATGGATAATTATTCTTTATAAATTCATTCATCCCATTTATAATTGACGTAGCTAAGTTTTGTATATCTATAAAGGAAGGATTTTTCATTCCTTTTAAAGCAACTGCAACTAATTGATTTTCATTTTCTACATTAAACCAATTTATTTTTTCTTTAATTGCATCTTCTATTTTTTGAAAACCATTTTCTTCATCTTCCTGCGACAACTTTAATATTGGCAAGTTTTTTATTGGAAACAAATCGTCTGTATAAGTAATTGTGCTACCACTTATATCCGTAGTATGAGATCCTGCTCCTACCACTGTAGCTCTTATTGTTTCTATGGCTGGTTTTAATTTTAGCTTTGATAATAAATTGGATTTTTTTATTTCTTCTCCTAAAATTACTCCCATATCACCAAATTTAAAGTAATCAGTATAGTCATCTTTATATATATAATCAGCTACTCCTCCAGAAAAAGTTACATATTCTATCTCGTAGCCATCTTTTATTCCTTTGTTTGTTTGAAGTAAATTATACATTTCACTTCTTTCTTTTATACATACAGATTCTTCTAAGATTTCTGCCATTTTTTTAGCTATTTTTCTTATCTTTTCTAAATCTGCTACATCTCCAATATTTATATCTATACCTATGGAAGATGCTAACTTTTTTATTTTAGGGTAAATGTAATATATTTTTTTAGTTTCAATGTCTATTTTTATTAGCCTTCCACCTATATCCATACACCCTGTATCTATAAGTTCACCATTTTTAAATAGCGCTAAGTTGGATGTTCCTCCACCTATATCAACATTAACTACATAAGCATTTTCTTCATCTGATATTTTATCGGCGCCAGCACCTCTACCTGCTATAATAGACTCTAAATCTGGTCCTGCTGTTGCTACAACAAAATCACCTGCAAATCCACTTAATGTTTGAAGTACATCATTAGCATTTTCTTTTCTTGCAGTTTCTCCGGTTATAATTACAGCACCAGTCTTAACATCTGCTACATTTACATTTGCTTTCTCATATTCGCTTCTTATTATTTCTTTTACTTTTTCTTTATCTATTTTGTTTTGAGTGATCAAAGGTGTGAAATAAATAGCACTTCTATATATAATTTCTTTATCAACTATATTTACTCTTGGTACAGTAAAATTGCTTGCCACATTTTCAATAGTAATATTACTAAATACCAATTGAGTTGTAGAAGTCCCTATATCTATACCTACACTTAAAATTGTTTCTTTCATATCATTTAACCGTTATAAAGCTTTAATTTTCTATAACTTTAAGTGCTTAATACGGATTGCCTCCTTTCCAACTTTAGTTCACTTCTTAAAATTTAGATTTATATATTTTAAGATAAAAAAGCCCAGAATAATTATCAGTATAAAAATTATACCTAATAATTCTCTGGGCTCCATTGCCTTAACTAATATCTACATCCTTGTAAATATGGTTTTTTATTTAGTTTTTAAAATCAAACAAAAGATTTGTTCCATTTTCATTTGACTGTATATTTAAGTTTCCTTTTAGTTTATCTGAAACTAAACTATTAATTATCATAAGTCCTAAGCTACTATTGGATATTGAATTAACATCAAATCCAATACCATCATCTCTTACTGAAACTGTAGAATAAGAATTACCTTTTTCTATTTTTACAACAATTTTTCCACTATTTTTCCCTACGAAAGCATGTTTTATACAATTTTGTATAGCTTCATTTACAACTAATGCAACTGCTGTAGATTTATCTGAACTAATAATAAGGTCATCACCTTCTATTTCTATTGATAAATCTAAATCATCTCGTTTATCTAATGTAACCATAAATCTTTTTATCTTATTTATTACATCTTTTATATTAACTTCATCAATACCTTGCTTTGCTAATATTTCATGAGTTATCGCTATACTAAGTATTCTATTTATACTTTCATTTATAGCTATTGTAAATTCTTCACTATGTATTCTTCTTGACTGAAGTCTCAATAAACTAGCTATTGTTTGAAGATTATTTTTAACTCTATGATGTATTTCTTTTATAACAACTGATTTTAAAATCAGTTCTCTTTCTTTTTCCTTTACATCTGTAATATCTTTTATAAGCATTGCAAGTTTTAATACTTTACTACCTTGAGATATATACTTTATTTGAAAAGACATATCCCCTATATCTATTTCTTCTACTTCTATAGATTTTTTTTCTATTATTTGTGATAAAGTTGACTTTGATAATGCTAAGTTAGAGAAATCCATTCCTATTAATTCTTGATTATATCCAAGTTTCTTATAGAGCTCATCTGCTACTGGATTTTTAAATCTTAATATACCATCCTCATCAAATATCAATATAGCGTCATTTACATGATAAGCAATATCTCCATTTCCATACTTTATCTTTTTACCTTCAATTTGTGAAATTAATTCTTCATTAGTTTCTGCTAATATCTCAAGTTTTTTATTTTCCTTGACATCTTCTGTAACATCCTTTTCTGATATTATTACTGCTATAACTTCATTTTTTTCATTTTTTATTGGTTCAACATTCTGTTTTACAATTATATTTTCTTGAGTTATAGCTTTAATATCTCTAGATGGAATTCCTGTTTGTAATGTTCTTATTACTGCAGGTTCATTTTTTCTTATTGCAAGTTTCCCTACAACATTTTCCTTATAAAGTGATTGTGAGTTTCGTGGCTTAGCACTTACAACAACTATTGCTGAATCGCTTTTAGTTTTGCTTAAACAATCTATAAAAACGTCTGCTTTTGAAGAGTCTGCTATGAATTGTAGTGTTTTAGATATACTTTGTATTGCTTCTATATCTTTATTGCTTAAATAAGTATATTTTAAACATAATTCTCTTATATTGTTCATATTACTTCTCACTGCTTTAAACTTCCTCTTCACTCATTATTATTATTTTTGATATTTCATCCATTGTTACTCTTTTTTTCATGCTAAGATTTCTTATGTATTTGTATGATTCATCTTCTGTAATGTTTCTTTGCTTCATAAGTATTCCTTTAGCCTTTTCTATAACTTTTCTTGATTCTAGCTTATTTTCTAAAGTTTTAACAGTGTTTTGCATATCTTTAAATTCAGTTGCTTTAGATAAACAGACTTCAATAGTAGCTATTAAAGATTTATTATCTAAAGGTTTGACCAGATATCCCATAGCACCTACTTCTTTAGCCTTTTGTATAAAACTTTTATTACTATAAGCACTTAATAATACTACTGCATTTGCTAATTGTTCTTTCAAAATAATTTTAGTAGCATTTAAGCCGTCTAACAATGGCATTTTTATGTCCATTATTATAAGTTCAGGAGAATGTTTTCTGGCTAATTCTATAACATCAAAGCCATCTGAAGCTTCAGCTACAACATCGTAACCTTCCTCTTCTAACATTTCTCTTATATCCATTCTTGTAATAGGTTCATCATCGGCTATTACAATTCGTTTTGTCATATGTTCCACCTCTTTTGGATTCAACAATAATATATATTATTATTTTACCATAAAAACCTTAAAATATTTCTAAATATTTTTTTAATTCTTCTATTCCATTATTGTTTACTACACTAATATTAAATATTCTATCAGCACCTGCAATTTTTAAAAACTCATGGCTTCTTAATATTTTATCTTCATTATCACATAAATCAGTTTTAGTGCAAATTCCAATAACAGGTTTATTGAACATATTTCCAAACCCTGGTGGAAAATTAATATTTTCATTTGTACAATCATGAAGCAGTCCTATAACATCTGCTTCTGCTGATGTTACTATTAAAGCGTTATAATAAATTCTATTTTCTATATATTCCCCTGGAGTGTCTATTATAAAATCATTAAACTCAATAGCTTGTGTTTTCTTATATTCTATAAGTTGATTTTTCAAACTTTGAGTTAATGTTGTTTTTCCAGCTCCAATGGAACCTATAAGCATTACTTTTTTCACTAATATCTCTCCTATGATTTAGTAATTTTAGTCGTTGTAAAACTTAATATATTTTCAAGTACATCACAAACTTCTTTTAATGCTGCCTCAACACTTGAAACATCTCCAGTAATAACTAAAGAACCACTAAATCTATCTAAAAATCCTACCTCTACTCCAGCACCTTTTGTTGCTACGTCTGCAGCAATTATAGCTGCTTCACTTGGAGTAATTGTTAAAATTCCTATAGCCTCGCAATTTTCATCACTTAGCCCTAATTTTTTATATATTGATTTATTAGGATGTGCTATTAAGTGAGCTAATGTTACCTGTTTACCTGGTACATATTCCTGTATAACCCTTTGTTTTTCTTCCAAACATCTCACTCCATTTCCTAAAAAATTATAAAAAGCCCCTAAAAAAATTACAAACATTGTATTTTTTTAGGAGCTCCATTGCTCTTAATAAAAATTGTACGCCATTGCACAATTAAAATTTATTTAATTTATGTTATTATTATATAATTCCAAAAACTAATTGTCAATTATTTTTCGAAAATATTCTTTAATTGGAAAACTAAAATTATTTTCCTTCGTAAACTACTTTAAATACTTCTTTAAGTTCAGTTGGATTAGGGTATCTTGGATTAGTTTTAGTACATCCATCATTTATTGCTATATTAACAATATCTTCTAAATTACTTTCAAAATCTTTTCTTTCAACTTTAGCTTCTTTTAATGATGATTGTATATTTAAGTTTCTTTTTAATGTACAAATAGCTCTTATTAAAGATTTAACGCCCTCTCTAGCATTGTTACTGCTTGTTAAATTTAAGAATTTAGCTATTTCGGCATATCTTTTAGCTGTATCACTATACTCATTTCTGTTGAATTCTTTTAAATTTGCGTTATATTCTATAACATAAGGAAGCAATATAGCATTTGCTTTTCCATGTGGAATATGGAATCTTCCTCCTATTATATGAGCCATACTATGATTTATTCCTAATGATGCATTAGTAAATGCCATACCAGCTATACATGAGGCATTATGCATTTTTTCCCTTGCTTCTAGATCATTTCCATCTTTATATGCTCTTTCTAAATAACCAAAAACTAATTTAATAGCTTTTTCAGCTAAAGCATCACTATAATCTGAGCTTTCTGTAGATACATATGCTTCTATAGCATGAGTCAATACATCCATTCCTGTATCTGCTGTTATAAAATTCGGAGCAGTTTTTACTAAATTAGCATCTAATATAGCCATGTCTGGCACCATAGCCTCATCAACCAATGGATATTTAACGTTAAATTTTTTATCCGTTATAACAGAAAATGATGTTACTTCAGAACCTGTTCCACTGGTAGTTGGTATTGCTATAAATAATACTTTTTTGTCTGTTTTTTCTGAGTGTAATCCTTTATTTATCATATTTCTAAAATAACTAATTGCTTTTGCTGCATCAATTGCAGACCCTCCACCTAATGTTATTACAGCCTCTGGATCAAATTCATCCATAGCTTTAATTCCTTTAGATACTATTTCAAGTGGTGGATCTGGAACTATATCAGAAAAAACTTTATAATTTATTTTTGCAGCATCTAAATGATCTGTCACTTGATTTATTGCTCCTGATTTCACCATGAAAGGATCTGTTACTATAAATGCTTTTTTACAATTAATTTCACGAAGTTTTTCTAATTTTCCAACTCCAAAATAAACATTTGGTCCAACTTTAAAGTTACCCATATTTTCACTTCCTAACAATTTATTTTAAAAAACAAAAGCTCCCTAAGAAAATTCTTAAGGAGCATCATTACTCTTTTAAGTTTGCACATCATTGTACAAACATTTTATTTATTTTTTATATTTTATATTTTATAATCATATTTATTCCATGTCAATACACACTATCAAGTTATATTAAAATTTATTTTTATCGATTACCTCTTTTAGTTTGTCTGGGCAATTAGTTATTATCCCTTCAATTTTATATTTTATAAATTTTTCCATGTCTTTTTCGTCATTAATAGTATATAAATTTACGCCCATTTTTTTATTATGACATTTTAATATTTCCTTTTTGTCTGCAAATATATAATTAGGATGTATATATTCAAATTTATCTATTTTATATTTTTCCAAATCACTAACTATATATTCACAAAGAGCAGCAATTTTTATTTTAGGATATATTTTTTTTAATTCAATCATTGAATTGTGATTAAAACTTGAGACAATTATATTATCTTCAACTTTCGCATTTAATATTTCAAATAGTATCTCTTTTTCTATTCCTTTATATGGAATTATAGAATTTTTTATTTCTAAATTTATTTTTATATTTTTATCTTTAACATAACTTAAAAATTCTTTTAATGTAGGTATTTCTATATTTTTATATCTTTTATCCTTAAATTTACCTGCATCTAATTTTTTAAGTTCTTTATAAGTATAATCACATACCAATCCTACACCATCAGTAGTTCTATTTACATATTCATCATGTATAAGAACTAAAACTCCATCCTTCGTTCTTTGTATATCCGTTTCTATTCCAGTACATCCCATTTCTAATGCTTTTTCAAATGCAAGCATAGTATTCTCTGGATATATGAAACTCGCTCCTCTATGGGCATAATTTATAATCACTTTAAATCACCTCTAATATTAACAACTATTTTAATATAATTATAGTAAAAATTTATAAATTAATTGATTTTTTATTTTTTAATTATTAGTACAGATGATTTAAATTTTTGACCTTGCATAGGAATTATATCTAGTTCATTGAATTCTCCAATTGATTCTCCAATTTTTTCATTTTTAAATTCAGAAAAACCTATCTTTTTATATATTTGTAAAATTAATTGCTCTACAGACACAATTTCTGGATTTGGAAAATTCATATTAGCTGTAGCTATTGCTTTTAATTGATTATAATATTCATCTTTATCTGATACTAAAATTCTAGCGTCTAATACTAATCCTTTCCGTCTTAAAATTCTATAGCTTTCTTGCATAACTCTAGGTGATGATTGTGCCATATTTGGAAATCCATAATATGACGTTATACAATCAAAAGCACTATTTTTAAAGGGCAAATTTAAATAATCACATGCAATATAGGTAATTTTAGCTTTAGGGTTAATTTTTTTTATCATTTTCCTATTATACTTTAAAACGGCAAAGTTTAAATCCAATGATACTATATTAGGATTATGGGAAAATTTTTCAGCCATTCCTTCTAGAAGTATACTTCTACCAGAAGCTATGTCTAATATATTTTTATATTTTTTCTTCTGTATAATAGCATTCATATATTGTTTGGATAAATTTTGGAAATTCCTTAAATTGTTAGGAGTTTTATTTTCAATAGCTATATTAATATTTTCAAAATCTCTTTCAAAATAAAACTGTGCTAAATTAGATACATTTTTATTTTCTTTATAATGAAAATCTATAATCCCATGTTTTATATAAAATTTATGATTTTTTTCACAATTTAAAGTTCCTTCAATTATTTCTTCTCCTTCTTTTAAGTAAATTTTTCTTATATTAATCTTACTTCCACATCTAGGACAAACTAAAATATCTTCTACTTCCTTATACATACATACCCTCCTAATAATTATTTAGTTTGTACATAAAATTAATTATTGTTTTTACATACCTACTCACTATATATTTATATTAAACAACAACATCATTTGTTACATTTTTTTACAATATAAATTTAAAGTATTATAGTTATTTTTAAGAGTAATAACATTTATTTAAATTTCTAATGATTTTTTTTGTTTATTTGTCGCAATATTTTACATTTTTTTCACTGCTACTTTGATATAATTTTATATTATTACGATTTAAGGTGAGGATTTATGATAAATGATTATATAAAAGGCGAAACATCGGATTTATTTGAAACCATTGACGATTTAGACGAAATGGGTTTCTTTATATATGAAGTTCTTTTAAATACATTTGTACTTTCAAAAGGGTTATGTTCTATTTTATCTATAGAAAATACTAATAATTTTTCTTTTGATGAATTTATGGATAATTATATACACGAAGATGACCATTCCCTTATAACTTCTATAACTGCAACTCCTTCTGTCCCCAAATTTAAATTTAGGTTTAGACTAGTAGATAACTTTGGATTTATTCGTTATGTAGAAGCAAGTGGCAAAGGTATATTTGATAATGATAATAACTTAATAAAGTATTCAGGCATTATTAGAGATTTATCAGAGGAAAAATATTATGAGATGAGATTAAAATTTGCAGATAAACTTTTCTCAGAACTAATTAACAACTCCTATCAAATAGTTTATTCAATGTCTGAAGATGGATATTTTACTTCTTGTTCATCTAATGCATTTAAATATTTAGGTTATACTGTTAATGAAATTATAGGACAACATCAATGTATTTTTACAGACGATGCTACTAATGATATATTAACTGATTTAAGAAAAAAAGCCATTGAAACTGGTAAACCTCAAGAATTAGTTGATTATAAAATTTATCATAAAGATGGCTCTGTAAGGTTAAATACTACTACTTTGTTTTATATAAAAGATAAATACTTAAACACTGGAATGTTTTGGGGTGTTGTTAAAGATATTACAACCACTAAAATTATAGAAAATAAATTAAGTGAGAATGATAAAAAACTAAAGGACAGAGAAGAGTGGGAAAAAATCAAAAATGAATTTATCGCAAATATTTCCCATGAATTACGTACACCTGTAAATGTAATTTATTCTTCACTGCAACTTTTTGACTTATATATAAAAAATCAAGATGATTTGCAATTTAAAGGTAAAATTTCTTATTATTCTAAGATAATGAAACAAAATTGTTTTAGACTACTTAGACTTATAAACAATTTAATAGAGTGCTCCAAATTTGATGCTGGTATAGTTAACTTAGAAACCTACAAACTAGATTTAGTTACTTTAACTGCAAGCATTTGTTCATCAGTAGAAGAGTATACTTCTAAAAGAAATTTAACTTTAAATTTTAATACTATTATTCCATTTGCAATAATAGAAGGAAACTCAGAAAAACTTGAAATTGTTATTCTTAATCTTTTATCCAATGCTATAAAATTTTCAAAAGATTGTGGAACTATTGATGTATCATTATATATAAAAGAAAAAAATGTAATTTTATCAGTAAAGGATAATGGTATTGGAATTTCTAAAGATAAACAATCTAAAGTTTTTGATAGATTTATCCAAGCTGATCCTCTTTTCACAAGAACTAACGAAGGCAGTGGGATTGGACTTTCCGTTGTTAAATCTTTAGTAGAAACCCATAATGGCACCATTGATCTTATTAGTGAAGAAAATTTCGGTAGTGAATTTATTGTTACATTTCCACTAATTGCTACTACAAAAAATGATTTAGATAAAATAAATAGAGTCATCCATACTAATCATGCTGATCAAATAAATATTGCATTTTCTGATATTTATGATAATTAAAAAACGCTACCATCTTTTATGTAGCGTTTCTTTTAATTTCTATTTAATTTTAGTATTAATTTATATACTTCTTCTCCTTAAAACATCATAGTAAAATAAATTTCTAACATATGTACTAGATTATAATCTATTTATCTAATAAAATAAGCCATTAGAAAGCTTACTTAATTTATAAATATGTATGGTATTAATAATGATACTCCAAAATTTAATTTAGTATTTCTGTTCTAGTCAATTACACATTATAAGTCATAACTATATAGAATCCTGTTCCCTTATATCAATATAATCATTTTTGCAAATCCTTGCTTCTTCAAAAGTTGCCATATTCTCCATAGTATATAATGCTGCCTCCATTATATTAAAAGCCAATGGGCATCCAGATCCCTCACCTAATCTCATTTTTAAGTTTAATATAGGTTCTAGTTTTAATTCTTTCATAATATATATAGCTCCTGGCTCTGCTGATAAATGTGATGGAAACATATAATCTTTACAATTCTCATTCAATCTTTGTGCACAAAGTGCTGATATTGATGCTATAAATCCATCTATAACTATAGGAATTCTATATTTTGCAGCCCCTAAAAAGCATCCACAAAGTCCAGCTATATCATATCCTCCAACTTTCCCAATAACATCTATTATATCATTTTTATCAGGTTTATTTATCTCTATAGCTTTCTTAATTACATTTTTCTTATGATTTAATTGTTCATCTGTAAGTCCAGAACCTTTTCCTGTCACCTTATCCACATCTAGTCCAGATAATACACTTAAAACTGCTGCACTTGTAGTTGTATTTCCTATTCCCATTTCACCAGTTCCAAGAACTTTATATCCTTCTTTTGCTAATTTATCTACAATTTCAATTCCTGATTCTATAGCCTTAATTGTTTGCTCTTTCGTCATTGCAGGTTCTTTTGCCATGTTTTTAGTTCCATAAGAAATTTTTCTTTTTAAAATTTTTTCACTATTCATATCACATTTTATACCTAAATCTGCTATTGTAAGTTCTGTATTAGTAAATTTAGATAATGCACATACCCCTGTTATACCCTTAACAAAATTATAGGTTACAGTTTCAGTAACTTCTTGTGGACATGTACTTACTCCTTCATCTACTACACCATTATCTCCACAAATAATTATTATGTTTTTCTTAGATAACGTATTATAAACATCACCAGTTATACCTGATATTTTTACTGCTATCTCCTCTAATATTCCTAAACTTCCTATAGGTTTTGCTAAAGCATCTAATCTTTCCTTCGTTTTTATCATTACTTCCTTATAACTAGGCTCAATGCACTTTAATGTATTTTGTAAAATTTTCATAATACCCTTCCCCTTAACATATAAATTTATATTTTTAAATATTTTTTATTTGCCAATCTATTTGTTGCTTATTTAACGCAAGTAATATTTCATTTGCTTTTCTAAAATGATCACATCCAAAAAAACCTCTATTTGCTGATAATGGACTTGGATGTGCCGCCTTTAATATATAATGGCTTTGGTTAGTTATTAATTCAACTTTTTCCTTTGCATTATTTCCCCATAATATAAAGATAATAGGATCCTCTCTTTCATTTAAAATAGATATAATTTTATCGGTAAATATCTCCCAGCCTTTATTTTTATGAGAATTTGCTTCTCCACCCCTTACAGTTAATGATGTATTAAGCAATAATACACCCTGTTTAGACCAATCTACTAAAAATCCATTATTAGGTATGTAGCATCCTAACGTATTATTTAATTCTTTATATATGTTTAAAAGTGAAGGCGGTGTTTTAATGCCTTTCTCAACAGAAAATGCTAAGCCATGTGCCTGATTAGGCCCATGATATGGATCTTGACCTAATATTACTATTTTAGTATCCTTATATGACGTCAACTTTAGCGCCTCAAATATTTTATATTTATCTGGATAAATTGTATGATTATTATATTCTAATACAAGGAATCCTCTAAGTTTTTTATAGTATTCTTTTTCAAATTCTTCTTTTAATAATTCATCCCAATCATTATTAAATAGAACCATAAATCTCATTCCTTTCTTAAACTTTATTTTATTTTTTTATATACTAAAATTATAAACCAATAAATTGTTTTTTGCATAAATATTTTTATTTCCAATCACCATTTTTTGTAAGGTGCATATACTGATTTTAGAAACACTAATTAATGAGGTGCGATATGTATTTTAGGAATAATTCAGATAATTTAAATAATAAAAGTAACATATTAACCTTTGTAAGGTTATTACACGCATCTCCCGATGCGCCACCAGTAGATGTTTACGTAAATAATTTACCCTTAATAAAAGATTTTCATTATAAAGAATTCACAAATTACGTTAAACTATTACCTGGAAAATATAATATTAAAATTGTTAAAAGTAATAATCCTAGTGAAACTTTATATGATACCATTTTGGATATTCCTGAAAATAAAATTTTCACAATAGCTGCTATTGGAAAATTTCCAAATGATTTCGAACTATATCCAATTATAGAAAGCTATACTGGACCTGTTAATGATAATGAGGTAAAAATAAGAATAGTAAATTTAATACCTGAAAGTCCAAATTTAGATGTATCACTTAACGATAATGAAATAACTTTCAATGATTTAATGTATAAGGAGGTAGAAAATTATAAAGAAATACCTCCTAAAAAATACAGTTTTGATATAAAATTTCAAAATACAGACATTACTATGCTTTATATACCTAATGCACTTTTAAAACCTACTAAATTTTATACATTATATTTGGTAGGAATATTAGGTACTAAACCAGGTGTTGAAGGTTTAATTCCATTAGATGGAATTACATATTTGAACCATTATTCAGATATGTAAATTTTTTAGCAAGTATCTTTCAAACTGATTATAACAGTTTGAATTTCCCCCATAAAAAATTTATTTAATTTAATATTATTTTATGATTTAGACCTTATAAAGGTCTTATTTTTTTATATTTACCTAAATTATATAAAAAAAACACTAATAATACAAAATTAAATGTATTATTAGTGTTTTTCGTTACTCATACAAATCTTTATATATTATTTTAAATACTTCTAATGCCTCTTCTATTCTATCTTTAAGCAAATATTTCTTATGATGTAGTTCTTTTTCGCCTTCCTCTGTTAAATTATATATCTTTTGCATCTTCTTTTTTGAATCATCCCAGTTTCCCACTATAAGCTTTTTCTTTTCTAATTTTTTTAATAGTGGATATATGCCCCCTGTACTTGGGACCCATTTTCCATTAGTTCTTTCACCAATTTTATTAGATATATCATTTCCATTAGTTGCACCAATACTTAATATGTATAATACATATATTGGGAGCAAACCTTTAGTAAAAACTTGACCTACAGCTTCTTTTTCCTGTTGAACTTTTTTTAATTCATTCAATTTATTTTTATATTCCTCATATAATATACGCTCTTCCTCTTTTATATCCTTTATAGTAGCCATTTACTAAACCTCATAAAAAGCTATTCCTAAAAGTCCTGGACCTGAATGTAATCCTGCAACTGGGCTTATATCTCCACTAAAAAATATGTTATTAATATTAGGGTGATTTGATATTTCTTGTAAATACTTCTCTGCCTCTTCTTTGGCATCTCCATTACCTATATATACATCACACTTTTTATCATCTAATATTTTTTTACCTATTGATAACATTTTATTTATAGATTGTTTTCTTCCTCTTGCTTTATCATAAGTAGAATATTCTCCTTCTTCATCAACAAGAACTATAGGTTTTATATTTAATAATTCACCTATTACACCTGCAACTTTTCCTATTCTTCCACCTTTTTTTAAATATTCTAATGTACCTATTATAAAAAATGTTTTTATCTTGCTTCTAACTTCTATTAATTTTTCTACAATCTTCTCAAATTCTAATCCACTATTTATCATTTCTCCAGCTTCTTTTATTATAATAGTCTCTGCACATGATATACTCTTTGAATCTATTACTTCAGTCTTTATTGTTGGATAATCCTCACTTACAAGCCTTAAAGCATTATTTAATCCTGACAATTTGCTTGATATTGTAACTGCTATCACATGTGTATATCCTTCTTTTTCCAGCTGATTAAAAAGTACTCCCATATCTTTCATAGATGGTAATGAAGATGTAGGTGACTCCGTATCTAAAACTTTGTAAACATCATTTAAAGTTATATCTACTCCATCTCTATAATCCTTATCTTTTATAATTATTCTAAAGGGTAATACTTTTACATTGTATTTATCTATTACATCTTTTCTTATATCAGATGCACTATCTGTTATTAACGCTATTTTATTCATAAAAGTCCTCCTAATAGTATTTATATTATTTTACTAGTATTTATATTATTTTACCTATAATTTATTATATACTATTTTATACCTAATTATCAATAGTGATAATTAGCACTATTGATAATCATCGCTACTGATACACTTTAAATATTTATTATATTACAAAAAGACAAAGGCCTTAGCAATATATAATTACCACGACCTTCATCTTAACACATTAAATTAAATATAATAAATTTACTTGTTTAAGGCAAATTCTAAACTATTTTCACCAAAAAGTCTATACTTTACAATAAATTTGTTTGAAAATTTACTTTGAATAAATTTTTTTTATTAAAATTTACTTATTTTTTCAAAATTAATTTTATATTTTCATATAAAGATTCTTTTGATTCTGACACTATAAGCTCACCATCTACTCTAGCTATAAAATCCCAACTACATTTATCACAAGCTCCTATGCACTTATTTATTGTCGTTTCATGCTCTGGAAATTCTTTATCTATTCTTTCTTTTACATATTCAAATCCTGCATTACAAGCACAAAAACTTATTCTCTTTTTATTCATAAAAAGCTCCTTTTATATCATAAAAAATACCATTAATGCTAAAACCTCTGCTAATTCATTAACAGCACCTAAGGTATCCCCTGTTAATCCATTAATTTTAGAATTACAAAAACAATTAAATCCATATGCCATTATTAATACAGCTAATGTTATTGTGCAAGCCTCTCTAACATTTATAAAGATCAGTTCTAATGCTATAACTAATATTATAGTTAATACTAATTGACTTTTTTTTATTTTTCCTATAAATATATTTCCACTACCATTTTCTTTCGCTGGTTTTCCTATGGTAGAAATAAACACTATAGCCAATCTTCCTACAACTGGTGCAACTATTATTAATTCTGGAATGGAACTCTCTATTGCCAAACTAATTAAATTATATTTAAGTAATATATCCATAATTATAGCTACACATGAATAAACTCCAATTTGGCTATCTTTCATTATCTCTATAATCCTTCCTTTTCCACCTCTAAAAGCGAAGAAACCATCACATACATCGCCTAGTCCATCCATATGTAATGCACCTGTTAGTATAGCCGATGTTATTAATACTAAGATAGCTACTATTGTTGGAGGGAAAAAGTTTATCATTACTACATACACAACGTACTCTATAAGACCGATTATTAAAGCTATTATTGGGAAAAATATAGATCCCCTTATAAAATTTTCATTTGTGCACTCTAACTCCATATTTATAGGTATTCTTGTAAAAAATTGAACATATAATAAAAAATCATTCATATATTTTTTTATATAATTTTTCATAATACTCTCCTAATTATTTTAATTTTAAAGGCAATCCACAAGCCACAAAATAAACCTCATCACACAATTTTGCGATAAATTGATTAATTGAGCCTGCTATGTCTCTATATATTCTACTTAACTTATATTCTGGTATAAGCCCACTGCCAACTTCATTTGTAACCATTATTAAATTTTTATTACACTCTTTTGCTTTTACAATTAACTTTTCTACTTGAGCCTTTATAAGCTCTTCTATATGATCTGCTTCTTCTAATGATAAATCATCAAAATTTGTTTTTTCATTAAACATTAGATTTGTAACCATTATAGTAATGCAATCTAATAATATATTCTTTTCTTTGCTATTTTCTACAGCAATATGTAAATCTTTAAACCCTTCATATGTATTCCATTTACTATTTCTTCTTTCAATATGTTTATTTATTCTGCTTTCCATTTCTTTATCTGTTACTATAGCTGTAGCTATATATAAAACATCATTAGTATCTTTAAGTAGACTTTCTGCAAAACCACTTTTTCCACTTCTACTACCACCAGTTACTAAGACTATTTTTCCCATAAATTACACCTACCTTAAAATATTTATATTTAATTATTGAAATAAATTTTACAAAACATTATTGGGTATAATTCCTTCAATAAATAAATTGTTATATTCATATTTAATTATTGAAACATCTCCATTTTTAGAAGCAAATTTCCAAAACAATTCCATATTATCATCAGCAATATAACAATATATACTTCTAATTACCCCACTATGGGCAACTATTAAAACATTTTCATCATCTTCTTTTATAATCTTTTGAAAAAAACTTTTTACGCGAAAATACATATCTTTATAACTTTCACCTTCAGGTGGTTTAAAGCCAATCCAATCTTTTCCCCATTCATCGCATTCTTTTGTATATTCTGACTTTAACTCATCATACTTTTTACCTTCAAATGCTCCAAAATTTCTTTCATTTAATCTAGAATCTCTAATAATCTCATCATAATTAAACTTATCACATAATATTTCTTTTGCAGTTTGAATTGTTCTTTCTTTTTCGCTTACATAAACCTTATCTATTTTTTTATCTTTTAAAAAATTTCTTAGTTTTTCACACTGATATATTCCATAATCGGTCAACCCATTATCTATATCACCATAAAATTTTTCATCCTTATTTTCTTTAGTTTCTCCATGTCTAACTAAATATATATTCAATTTATCACCTTCTATGTACTTAAAACTTTTTAGTATTAGTTTATTTTTTAAGATTATAAACTTTAATTTTAAAACTGCCTTACATATCTTATATTACTGTTTTTTCTAATAAAAAACAAGGAACGATATAGTAAAAAATCTCTAACTTTAATTTATTATTATATATAGTGTTCCAAGTTGACTTTTAAAATTATCCATTCCAAAACTTGAATACCCAAAATAGTGAGACATGCTCCGAATCATTTAGAATTCAACACTGTATCTTGTATAAAAATATTTTAAAGTTATTGAATAAATTTAAACTGGAGCTTGTTTCCCTAAATAAATAACAAGAGCAATATAATTATAATTAATCATATTGCTCTTATTATTTATTTTAAACTATTATATATAATATCTAAATTTGACTTCATAGATTCCAAATAGCTTAAATTATCTTCTTTACTATGTAAAGTATAAATAGTAGCAGTTTTTCCATCTACTTCTTTTGCTAAAGTTTCTGACACTTGAGGACTAACTAAACTTTCCATAAATATAGTTTTTATATTTTTCTCTTTACATAAGTCTGTTAACTCTTTCATTTTTTTAGGTGACGGTTCTCCTTCTGCAAAAACTCCCTCAATACTAATTTGATTTAAATTAAAGTCTCTACAAAGATATGCAAAAGTTGCATGTCCTGTAACAAAATTTTTATTAGCTATTGAGTCAAATTTAACTTTATAATCTTTATATAAATTATCTAATTCATTGGCAAACGCAACATAATTTTCTTCATAATACTTACTATTAACATTATCAAGTTCAACTAAAGCATTTTTTATATTTTCACTTTGAATTTTTGCAGTAGTCAAACCTAACCATAAATGTGGGTCTACACCTAAATTTTCATGAGTATTTTCTGATTCTATATGTGAACTATCACCATTTTCCTCAGATATATTTATAAGATTAACTCCTTGTGATGTATCTATAACTTTTAATTTTTCATTCTTAATTGCTTTTATAACATCCTTACTCCAATGTTCCATACCTGCACCGTTCAGTACTAACATATCTGCATTTTCTAATTTTCTTAAATCTTTAGCTTTTGGTTCAAAATCATGTGGCTCTACGCCTTCAGGAATTATAGTATAAACATTAACCTTATCTTTACCTATTTCTTTTACAAACTCCTCCATAGCATAAAAACTTACTACAACATTTAATTTCCCATTTTGTGTTTCTATTTCTTCTTTTTTACCACTGCACCCTATTAGTGATAAAGTTATTATTATAATCATTGTATACGATATAACTTTTTTAAACATTTATTTTAAAATCCTCCACTAACTTATTAATTACAAATTTTCAATAGGTATTGCAAATCATTTGCGTTTATATTATTATAACATTTGTATTAATATATTCCAATAGTGTTTTTTCTAAATTTAAATTAAATAAAAATTCATTATAAATTTTGTACAAAAGATTTATTTTTATTCAATCAAAGTATTATTTTTCAATTTATTTTTTCTTTTCCGTTTTTTATTACATATTTTGGATATAATTATAGTAATTATGTCTTTTTTAATAAGATGTTTGGAGGTTTTTTATGATTTCAATAGATTCATTATCCTTTTCATATAACTGTAACAAAAATTATTTATTAAAGGATATAAATTTAAATATAAAAAGTGGTAGTTATGTTTCTATAATTGGTGAAAATGGCAGTGGAAAAACAACGTTAATTAAACTTATTTTAAATCTAATTAAGCCCAGTAAGGGCTCTATTTCTTTAAGTAGTAAAAATATATCCTATGTACCTCAAAGAATAACTAACTTAAATGCTGGTTTCCCTATAACTGTTTATGAGGTTTTAGATGTTCATAGAAAGGTCCTTAAAATTAAAGATAAAGATTGCATAATCAATGCTTTAAAATCAGTAAATATGTATAATTTCAAGGATTGCTTAATTGGTAGTTTGTCTGGAGGTCAACAACAAAAAATCCTTATTGCAAGAGCAATAATAAGTAAAAGTGATTTGATAATTTTAGATGAACCTTCTACTGCATTAGATGAACAAAGTACAAAAGATTTGTACTCTATTATTACAAAATTAAATAAAGAGGAATCAGTAACAATTTTATCTATAGAACATAACATTAAACTGGCTATTAAAAATTCATCTCATATTTTATATGTTAAAGATGGAAACGCACTACTTCATTCAACTAATGATAATCTTGATTTTTTATCATAAACTTTAAAATTATTTTTAATCTATAAAATTAATAGATTAACCTTAATATTACAATGTATAATATTTATACATAAATTTTATTATTTTGGAGGATTAAAATGTTTCATTACGAATTCATGCAAAATGCATTTATTGCAGCTATATTTATATCTATACTCTGTCCTCTAGTAGGTGTTTTTCTAGTGTTAAAACGCTATTCTATGATGGGGGATACACTAGCTCATAGCTCTTTTGCTGGTGTAGCTATTGGTCTGGTAACAGGTTTTAACCCTATACTATGTGCTTTTATATTTACAAGTTGTTGTGCTATCTTAATAGAAATTCTACGAAATTATTATAAAAAACAGGCAGATTTAATTTTAGTTATAATATTAACTCTAAGTGTGGGAATTGGGATTTCCTTATCTAGTAGTGGAAAAACTAACACAAATATAAATTCTTTTCTTTTTGGAAGCATATTGACAGTAACTAAACAAGACTTATTCACTATGCTTATATTAAGCATCATTTCTATAATAACCTTATATAAGCTTTATAATAAACTTATTTATATAACTTTTGATGAAGAAGGTGCATCGATAAATAATATACATGTTACTAAAATAAATTATATATTTGCTTTATTAGTAGGATCTACTATTTCTGTTTCCATTAGAGTTATGGGTATCTTAGTAATCTCTTCTATGATTGCACTACCTGTAGCTACTGCTCTTCAATATCATAGTGGCTTTAAGAAAACTATGATATTATCTATAATTTTTGGATTTATAGATATAATATCCGGATTATTTCTTTCTTATATTATGAATTGTGCACCAGGAGGAACAATTGCCCTTGTTTCTGTACTAGTTCTTGTGATAGTTCTTGTAGTAAAAGGAAAGCGCTAAAAGACTCAGGATACTGTAGTGAATTTTTTTCTACTTATCCTGAGTTCTTATATTTTAAATAATATTATTTTCTTTTGTATATTCTAAATTTGCCTTATTTATAACTGCTTTTCGAAAATTCTCGACACCTATTTTATCTATAAAAAATCCTAACTTTTCACCGAATTCAGCTTCTTCTTTATAATAATCTAATATGGATTTAACTAATTCGAAAGCTTCATTCTCTGAAAGCTCTGATTTTATTATATTAGCTAATCTTTGATGATATCCTGAGGATCCACCTGCTGAAACTATAAGTTTCCCATTATAATCTGTTAACACCCCAATATCTTTTGAATACACACTACCACATGCATTTCTACATCCTGCTACTCCAATTTTAGTTCTATTAGGCATGTCAACACCGTGAAATGCATTGCTAATTTTCATTCCTAACCCTATAGTATTATGCTTAGATCTTTTACAAAATCCTGCAGGACACATTTCTACATTTTTTACTGAATATTGATTTTTAACTGCTGGCTCCATTTCTAATTCGTTCCAAATGCTACTTAAGTCATCTTCTTTCAAATTAGTAATCATAATTCTTTGACCTGATGTTATTTTTAAAACTCCATTATATTTTTCAGCAACAATAGCAATTTTCATTAAAGTTTTTGGAGTTAAAAATCCACCTGGTATATGAGGAGTAATAGCATATGTTCTTTTTCCATCTCTTATTTTTTGTAAATTACCATAATGACTACTCATAATCTTACAGTACTCCTTTAGAATATATTTTTAACTTATTATTAGTTTTATTAAATTTACTTTTATTATACCATTTTACTTAATTATTGTTTGTAACTTATGTTACAATTCTTAGAATTTATCCCATTATTTTATTTTTACAAATCTTTCAAATAAGGCATACCACCTTGTGCACCTAATTTAGTTACTGAGATTCCCGAACACTTAACACCAAACTCTATAGCTTCTTTTAATGCAAATTTATTAGCTATAGCACCTGCAAAAGTTCCTACAAAAGTATCTCCTGCTCCTGTTGTGTCTATAACTTTAACCTTCTTTGCAGGTATATTTACTACTTCTTTTCCGTCAAAATACCAAACACCATTTTCACCATTAGTTATTATAAGTTTGTTTGGATATTTTTCCAATTCCTTTTCCATAGCATTCTCTGTATGTAATACAACTTTATACTCATGCTCATTAGGTATTATGTAACTTACTTTGTCTACAATTTCTTTTGAAAGTTTAATTGCTGGTGCTGGATTTAAAATTATTTTTTTATTATTTTTATATGCAAGATTTATAATAAATTCTACTGTATCTAAAGGTATTTCTAATTGAAGTACTATAATATCACATTCTAATATTTTTTCTTTAATGGAGCTTATATATTCTATATTACACTTACTATTAGCACCTGCAACTATAACTATTGAATTTTCTCCATCACATAACGTAATATTAGCTATTCCAGTTTTAACTTGTTCACAAATTTTAATATTTTTTACCTTTAGGTTATTCTTTTTCATAGATTCTAATAAAAATTCTCCATGAGTATCTTTTCCTATAGCTCCAAAAAAATTTACATCTCCACCTATTCGTGATGCAGCAACTGCTTGATTTAAACCCTTTCCACCTTCACCTATAAAAAAACTCTCTCCTATTAATGTTTCTCCTGGTTTAGGTAATTTGTTAGTTTTAGTTACTAAATCTGCATTGGCACTTCCTATTACTGCTATTTTCATTTTATCTCTCCTTATTTTTTTATCTTAATGTCATTTTTCATTTATATTATTTTATAAAAAAGGATCAATAACAATATTTATGCAATCGATCCTTTTATCTATAAAATAGAGAACGCTAATTTACTTATTGCTTCCATAACTACTTCTGTAGGATAACCTACTATAAAACTAAATATAGATTTACCTCCAAATATAGGTATTATTAATAATATAAAAATTATATTTTGATATCTATAAAATTGATTAGGAATCTTTAAAAATTGTTTAGGAAATAAATCCCTTATTATATGGAACCCATCAAATCCTGGTATAGGTATTAAATTTAAAAACATCCATAAACAATTATAATATGAAACCCTATATACTATAGTATTTAATATTAAGTGTAAATCTTCATTTTTTATAGGTAATTTAATTACCAATACTAAAAGCAACATAAAAATTATAGAACAAAGTAGGTTTGCTAAAGGTCCTGCTATTGATATTTTTAAATCATCCTTATAATAATTCTTAAGTGCACTAGGATTTGTTTGTACAGGTTTTGCCCATCCAAAACCAATAATTATCATCATAAGAAAACCTAAAAAATCTATATGTGAAAATGGATTTAAAGTTAATCTTCCTTGATATTTAGGAGTTTCATCACCTAACATAACTGCTACTTTAGCGTGAGCATATTCATGAAATGTAATAGCTACCAATATTGCTGGAAGCATTAGTACAATTCTCAATAATTCATCCTTCATATTTTCATCCCCTTCCTTCAAGTTTTATTGAACATTTAGCTAATTATTCTTATGTTATCATATTATAATTAATCATTTCAATAATCACCTAAAAAAAATTAGCCACCTATTTATGTAGATATAGCACTTTTAAAAATTCTATAATTCAAAGTACTTTTCACTATGTTCTTACAGTTGAATTTAAAAATAAGAGTAAGATTTAACCATCTTACTCTTATTGTAAATAAACTAATATTAAATATATTATTATTTTTTATATTTTATTACAGAAATATTTTGTCCATTTTTAACCATTATCCCATCATTTCTAAATGATAAAAACTCACCATTATATGTTGTAATACTTTTATCTATTTCATTTGTCACAGTTTTTCTTGTTTTATCATGAACATAAATTTTTCCTTCACTATTTATAAATATATTTTCACTTTTTGATGGGCTTGTCATTTTTATTTGTGTAAAGTCATTTTCATAATCATTAACAAATTCATTTTTTTCATCTTCTAACTTCTCTGCATCCGTCTCTTCAGATAAATTTTGTTTACTTTCTATTGTTTTATAATATATACTTTCAACCAAATCATTCTTCAAACTACCAACATATATATTTTTTTCATTATCGGTACCTAGAAGTGTTAATTTGTCAACATCGTCTATATTTATTTCCTTATTATCTTGAGATGAATATATTTTGTTATATACTTCACCTTCATAATATAAAATATCTTCTGTTCTTAGTAATGACATGTTACTTATATATTTAGGTACAGTCTCAATCTTTGAGCCTTCTCCCATTCTATCAATTCTATAAATACTACTAACATTATCACTATCCACAGTTTTTATGTATGTAAGTCCTGTAAGTGTCGATAATTCTATATCGCTAACTTCTATATTTTCATCATAAACCTTAAAATCTTTAATTAATATTTTCTCATCCTTTTTTACATCATAAGAGGATACCATTAGTTTTATTCCATTATATCCAGAGTTTTTTTCTACAATTAGCATTCTATCTCTATCCGGTAACCATTTATAATAACTAATTTCTGAATTATCTTCTAACTGTACTTTTTTTATTTTTTCTGACTTTATTTCCTCTACATATAAATGATTTTTTTCTATATAAGATAGATATTTACAGTTATGAGAAAATTGGATTTTACTTGCATTATCAGATATTTTCACATCAACATCTTCATATTCTTTTTCATCTGTATCAAAATCTTCTATTTTTTTTATAGTTACATTACTAGCAGAGCTTAAAAACTTACTATCTACATAATAAAAGCCCAAAAATTGAACAAATAAAGAAATGACTATCCAAAGTGTTAATTTTTTTATCGCTTTCATATACTTCTCCTTGTCCTATCTTTCTACATATATAACGGATGGAACAGATCTTTCTCCTAACGAATCTGATGGACTGTTTATAATTTCATCATTGTAAAACATTGTTGATGATGATCCACCATCTAAATTACTTGCATTCCATGCCCCATATTCATATAGTATGTCTTGTACATCTTTTAGTGTGGCTCCTAAACTATTAGCCTGCCTTCCATCTATTACTAACAATAATATTGTTCCATCTCTTTTCTGAGCAATAGCAGTTCTAGGGGCAATTCCCCATCCTCCGTCACCAGAGTTTATTGCCTTTTGTCCATCTACAATTAATGCTGGTCCAAAACTTACAGCCTCTGTTACATTTTTTTGTAAAAGCTCATTAAAACTATATTTTCCAACAAGTAATACACCTTCTTGAGTTATAGCTACAACTTCTCTTTGTAAGTTATTATCTTCTATATCATTAAAATGTGTCTTTCCACCACTCATAATTATACCTGTAGGAATTCCTCCAGTGCCTGTCCAAAGTGACCCTGTAGCTTCATCTGTAAAACCACCACCATTAACGGCTGCAATAGCATTATTATTCATTGCTATTTCACTTGTTAATTGTCCTTCTGTAGTTCCTTCTGTGCTAAGTTTTGAGCTAAATCCTACTTTAACTCTAGTTGGGTCCTTTATTGTTAGTAAATATCCCTTATACTTACTTGTTTGAACCTCTTCTAATAATATAGTCTGGTCATTTTTATTTTCTACTTTGACACTACTATCATTTTTATTTTGAGCTAAAGTTGTAATTGCCTGCTCCTTCAAAATTTCATTTATTTTTTCTTCACTTAAAAACTTGGTGGCAATCCATTGGTGACTTAATGTAGTCATTGCTGTGGTAACTAATGTGTTTCTAACATTTTCAAATGGCCCGTAATACGCTATGTAAGGTGCTGTTGAACATGTAAATATTAATTGAAAAACTAAAAATCCAATTACTCGCTTAAATTTTTTCTTCTTTTTTATAACTTTTCTAGACTTTTTAGACTTGTTCTTGTTTTTGTTTTTGTTTTTTTCCATTATAATCTTCCTTTTAAAATATTATATAGTCAATGTTTAATAATATTGTAAAACACTAATATAATATCGTAGAAATAAAAAAAAATCAATTAAAATTCGATTACAAAATTTAAAAATCTTGTAATCGAACTTTTTATACTATAACTTTTTAGCAGCTTCAAATGCTAATGGAGATCTCTCACATTCATCAAATTTTAAAGTTATTTGATAGCAAAGTTCACTACCTTTCATTCTTTCTGATGCATAACATAACCCATTTGATCTAGAATTCATAAAAGGATGATCTATCTGGTCTGGATCCCCTACTAAAATTAATTTACTACCACTACCAATTCTTGTTGTTATAGCCTTAATCTGCTTAGGTGATAAATTTTGAGCCTCATCTATAATAACCCAATTTTTCACTATAGATCTCCCTCTAAGATAAGCTACTGCTTCTGTTACTATTATTCTACGATCAAATATTTCTCTTACTTTATCTTGAAGTTCTTTTTCATTTTTATACCTTTCAACTTCATCAGAATCAACTAATATTTCTAAATTATCTAATATAGGTCTCATAAATGGAGCTATTTTTTCTTCTTCTGTTCCAGGTAAAAAACCTATTTCCTCATCCATTGTTACATTTGGTCTACAGACTAATATTCTTCTATATTCACCTTTATTTTCCTCAAAAATTTTTTGTAGTCCTACAGCTAAAGAAAATAATGTTTTTGCCGTTCCTGCTGGCCCCTTTATAATTACTAATGGTGCTTTGGAACTATCTGTGCATAATGCTTCTATCATAAATTTTTGTCCTATATTTCTTGGACTTAACCCCATTGGTTTTACATCTTTATAATAAAGTGGGACTATATTTTTTCCATCAAATCGTCCTAATGCAGTCTGCCTTGAATTCTCCATTGCATGCATCAATATAAATTGATTAATATATAACTCCGGCTTATAATAATCTTCTTTTTCTTCATCATATGCTAAAAAATCATCCTTAGTTATAACTCTATTTTTATAAAATTCTTCTATTTTACTTGATGGTATATAAAGTTCAATTCTTCCTGTATATTGTTTATCTTCTGACACCTCTGTATCATAAAAATCCTCACTTTTTATATTCACCGTATCTGCTTTAATTCTTTCAAATATGTCTTTAGTTATTAATATAACCTCTTCTCCGCTTTCTTTTAATCCTTTGCACACTTGTATTATTCTATTATCTGCCTTTGATTTATTCCATGAAGGTGGTATCTCTGTTTCATGATGGTTCATCTCCACTCTTATTTTTCCACCATTAGGCAATTCAACCCCTTCTATCAAAGAACCTTTTTTTCTTAAGGCGTCTATCATTCTTCCTGCATGTCTCGCGTTTTCGCCTAAGTCACTTTTATCCTTTTTAAAGTTGTCTAATTCCTCAAGAACTACCTCCGGTATTACTACATTACCTTTGCCAAAAGATAATATAGCTGAAGATGAATATAATATAACGTTAGTATCTAATACATAGGTCTTTTTCACAGTATATGCCCCTCCTCTCATATATTATTAATATATGAGAGTTTTTTAATAAATGAATATATTATAAGTTAATTTTAATAATTTTATTTTAAAATTCCAGTAATATTATTAGTTTTTTAATTTTATAATTTTTCTAATTATTATTTAGTTTACAAAAAGTATTTTTTATCTTACATATATATGCTATTATTATATTTGTTGTTTTTACAAATTTAAAAGTATAATATATTAAAATTATTCAAATAATACTTACTACATATATAGGGAAACAAGCTCTAATTTAAATTTATTCAACAACCTTAAAATATTTTTACACAATATGTAGTGTTAAATTCTAAATGATTGGGAGCATGTCTCACTATTTTAGGTATCCAAGTTTTGAAATAAATGATTTTAAAAATTAATTTTAAATATACTATTAATTAACTTACCTACAAGTATGTACTAAATTTTAGAGTTATACAAAGTTTACAATTTATAGATTAAAATATGATTTTGAATCCCATATAATTTAATATCAATTTTTTATTTCTATTATTGTATTTCTCAAAAGAAGATTTATAAATAATGAATTTACATTATTTTCTTTTAATTTTGAAATATTTTTATTCAATATTTATTGATAATTAATAATTTTTATTATATAATAGTATTAATCATAAAACGAGGTTGATAGTTATGCTAAATTTTACACAAATCTTCAAAGAAAAAAAATTAAAACTTACACCTCAACGTATAGCTGTTTATAAATATTTATGTTCTACTACAGAGCATCCTTCTGCAGAAACTATTTATAAATCTCTGCAAGAAGACTATCCTACTATGAGTCTTGCAACTGTTTATAAGGCATTAAAAGTTTTAGTGTCTGTAAATCTTGTTCAAGAGTTAAATGTAGGAGAAGGCAATTTCAGATATGATGCATCTGTTTGTCCACATCCTCATATACAGTGCATTAAGTGCTCTAGAGTTGATGATGTCAATGGAATATCTTTTGTACACTTAAATGATGATATAAAGGATTATACAGATTATGAAGTTCTTTTAAACCAAGTTTACTTTTATGGCTTATGTAGTGAATGTAAAAATTCAGCGCAGTTAGAGGAAAAAAACGAAACAAAATAAACTGATAGCTTAAAGCTATCAGTTTTTTTGCATATATTTTTTTCAAACTCATATAATTCATAAATAGGAATGTAAAATCTATTTTTATTTAGGAGGACATTTTATGCGGTTTAAAAGACTTTTTAAAAATAAACTACTATACTTATGTATTATATGTACAATCTTGTTTTCTATATACTTACTAACTTCAAATAATAATGACACTACGTTGCCTACATTTTCTCCTACTGTAAACAACTCAGTTATTAATGAGGACTTAGATGGCAATGGTAGTAAAGATGCATTATACATCAAGACTGATGATAAGAATTATCTGATTCAAATTAATTTAAATGGAGAAAATAGTTTAAGCTTAAACCCTTCAAAAGACTTTTCTACTTTAGGTGAGCATAAAAGTTATTGGCCTATGAGAATTACTATAGCAGATATTTCTAGAAACAATACTAAAGAACTATTTACTCAATCTTCAATTGGAGAAAATCCACTTCAAACCATTTTCATATTTAAAAATGGTTCTTACGAAAATGTTTTTTCAAAGGAAAATAATATTTTGGGTCTTATAGATAATTCAAATAACAAAACTCCTAAAATTATAAGTGGTAAATTTAGTAGCGGATATATGGATTTGCATAGTTATATTGTATCAAACAATTCTTTAAAAGAATTTCCCTATGTATATAAAAAAAATTATATAGGAGACAGTATTATATGTGATTTTATAAACTTGATTCAAAGTTTTCCTTATGATTCTCTAGAAATCCCTAACTACTTTAGTCCTACATTAAACGATAATTCTATAACTTATATTTATACAGTTGCCAATAACAATTTAAATTATATCTTTCAAGATTGCTTTTTTAAAGATATAACTTATGATGAAAAAGGACTCCCTAAAGATGTTAGTTGGACTTTAAATTTCAAGGGAATAAATCCAAATGACCCTAGCAAAATTAGAAATTTCACTTTTGATATCATATTAACAAGATTGGATGATTCTTTTGATTATAAAATTACTTCCTTAGATTTAAGTTGCTAATTTTCAAAAAAAAATTGGGACCATTCAAGGTCCCAAGGGGGATGGGGGGTAACTAAAGATAAATATCTTTAGTTAATGGAGATTTTAACTCCTATTACATTATATATGTTACCCATCCTCATAATTTTTATTCACTTTTATTTTTTATTTTCTTTTAAAAATTTTTGTAATAATTCTAACTTATATGGTTCTATTAACTGAATAAGTATTTTTATTATATCATAAAGTTCATCTTCACTAAATTTTCTTGATATATGTGATTTAATTTTTGAATTTTTCTCTTTTTCATCTACTTCTACTACATCTTCTACATCTATAATTTCACCATTGCTATTTAAATTTTCATTGAGAGAGTTTAAACTTAAATTATTCAACTCTAAATCTAATCCATCCAAATCAACATCTTGCATATCAGTATTATTCAAAGTATTTAATACTTCACTTATATCGGCATCTTGAAAAAACTCTTCTATATTTGGCATATTTTCATTTATAGTATCTCTAGCCATGCCAAAAAAGTTTGATATTATTCCTTGAAATGCTGCTACATCATTTTCTGATATATTATTAAACATACTTTCAAATTCTGATTGCATATTATTTTGTTCTTTTCTCATAGAACTGTTATTGCTTTGATTATTTGAGTTATTTGAGCTTTTTTGTTTGTTTTGATTGTTCTGTGGTTCATTTTGATTCATAAAACTATTAACCATTTTAACAATCTCATTGAAATTAAATCCTGGTGGCATCATATTTTGAATATTAGGCTGATTGGAATTATCATTATTATTAAAGTTTGATCCTCCTTGATTTCCTCCTCCACCAATAAACGTAGATATTAAATTAGATAAAAAGTCTCCTTGTGGTTGTGATCCTCCACCTCCAAGCCCTGTTAAAGCAGACAAAATGGACATCATTCCTTGATTTAGTCCACCTCCAAAGAAATTTGAAAATGGATTAGGTGGCATAAATTGTTGAGGATTACCTTGAGAATTCATATTATATCCTTGACTATTTACATTATTCCATTGGTTCATATTCGGATTTTTACCACTTACCTGGTCATTATTTGTCTGTGCTATATTTGGATCCATGCCCATATTCGGATTCATTCCCATATTTGGATTCATTCCCATATTTGGATTCATTCCCATATTTGGATTCATTCCCATATTTGGATTCATTCCCATATTTGGATTCGTTCCATTATTGGGATTTAATCCCATATTAGAGTTCATTCCCATGTGCATCTGTTGATTTATAGGACCCTCATAACTGTTATAATTAGTTGAATACTTTTCTTCCCCTCTTCTTTTTTTATGTTTACCCATACAATCACCTCTTTACTTCTCAAACACTTCAATTCAAATTTATAATGAAACTCCATACTATCTATTTTAAATTTAATATTAGGCTAAGTTTTATGTATGTTTTTGTAATAATTTGTAATTGAATTATTACTTTAAAAAGCAATCCATGTATTCACATGGACTGCTAAAAATCTTATCTCTCTGCAAAACCCCCCACCTTGGGCCATGGCTTTAACGCAATTTATATTTTATCTTTAGTTGTAAAGTATTAACAACAGCAAATTGTTCTATATGGACTATACGCTACATTATTACTTGAACGTCTGCAAACGCACATCCATAGCAATACTAATAAAATTATAGTTATTGTTGACCTTCCATCTCTACAATTGGTATTTAATAGATTTCCTTGGTTTAATATTACTATTACTAATAATAGTAAAAATAACCCCATGCCATTATTGCATCTCATAGTATCTACCCCTTTTACTCTGAATTTACAGATGCTAAATTATCTACAGCAACAACAACAAGGTTTGCATTTAGGTTTTTGTCTTTCTACACAACAAACTGGAATACATGACATAGTTTGTGCAGCTGGTCTGTATGGCATATATGGCATATATGGTCTAACATTATTATTCATAGTGTTATTATAGTTATTGCCACAACAACCTGAACACAACCAGAACAAGAATAACAATACTAATGCATTTCTTGATGAGTTGTCTTTACAGTTTCTAGTATTTAATAATCCTTGGTAATTAAATATAGCTATTATTAATAATATAATGCATGGATTGCAACAGCTATTAGAATTTCCGAAATTATTTCCACATCCAAACATACTTATCCCTCCTTGTTAAGTTTTGTCTAATTCCTTTTAAACTATTTTTATATTTTAACAGAATCTTCTTCCACCAAATCCGCATCCACAAAATAGGAAGAATATTATTATTATCCACCAGAACCACATACCACCAAATCCGCCGAAGCATCCATTTCCTCCACCGAATCCGTATCCGTAATTAGAAACTTGTTGTTGTGGAAGTACTTGTTGTGGAATATAGCAGCAAACATATTCTTTCTTAGATTTTTTAGATTTTTTACTACCGCAGCAGCATGGTTCACAGCAACATGAACATGGATCACAACATGCACATGGATCGCAACATGGGTTGCAACATGGGTTTGGCATTGGTTGAGGCATTGGTTGAGGCATTGGTTGAGCTCCACCACATCCGAATCCACTTCCGCCACATCCACAGAAGCACCAGAAGATAATTAATAGGAATACCCATATCCAAATACTATTTCCTCTTCTGTTTCCACATCCACATCCGTCGTTATTATTTCCACCACAGTTATGGTTATGATTAGATCCACCTTTATCACATTCACAATTTGAGCTATATCCTTCTGCATTATTTTCTGTGTTTTCTCCATTGTTTAAACTGGAAATTAAGTTTAATAAAGCATTCATATCCATAAAATATTGTCCTCCTTTTATTTTAGATATATTTTTTATTTCTTTTGTACACTACATCTTATGATTTTTTTCCTTTTTTGACACTAATTTATATTTATTTCGTTAATCTTACATTCTTTTGTTTCTCAATTAATTCTTCTGTTTTCTAATAATATACTATTTACATAGACCATATTTTGTTACATAATATTACTATTTTTTATAATAAATATTTTAATTAGAAAAAATTGAATTATAAAATCTGTTCTAAGGTTAATATATTAATGCTACAATATATTATAGATTTACTTTTAATTTTCTTATATTGATAGGGAAACACGCTCGCATTTGAATTTATTCAATAACTTTAAAATATTTTTATGCAAAATGTAGTGTTGAATTTTAAGTAATTCGGAGCATGTCTCACTATTTTCGGTATCCAAATTTTGGAATGAATAATTTTTAAAGTCAACTTGGAACCCTAGAATTAAAAATAAATCAATATTTTATATTAGTCCATAAAATTTAGCACAATTAATATTTACATAAGGGGTGTTTTTATTGTTATTACCATTAATTATTGATATTTTTATAATAATATTAGTGTATTTTTTTCCATTTATATTTTTTATGTATAAATTAGTATTTGATTATAAAAAATTCTCTATTTTTTCTTTCAAATCCATTGCTACAATTATCATTTATACATTAGTAGTACTATTACTTCCTCCAATGCACGCTAATACATTGCCTTTTTTTGCAGTAGTATTAGCGATTATGTATATGAAAAACGAACGTGATAAAGATTATTTTTCATATAATTTTAGTATTGGAAATACTAATTTCATATTAGCTTTTAAATATGCACTTTTCAGTTATGCTATTTCAATCGTAGCTGCTTTAATTTGGGATATAATTTTAAAATTTATTGGAGTAACCACTGAACAACAAGACGTAGTACAAATATTATCAGATTATACACTTCTTAAATTTTTGATTTCCGTTCCATCTACAGTTATTTTTGCTCCTATTTTAGAAGAATTTGTTTTTAGATACCTTTTCTTTGAGAAATTCTTAAATAAGTTTATTCATCCAATAATTTCTGCTATAATAACAAGTTTAATTTTTGCATTCATGCATTTTAGCCTAAGTGCATTTTTAACTTTATTTACTCTTAGTTTATTAACATGTTATTTCATGCATAATAAAGGATTTTGGTATTCAGTATCTATTCATATGATGATGAACTTAATTACTACCGCCTTGATTTTTATTAGTAAACTCGCTTAAACTCAAAAAAACACATACTTTTATAAAGTATGTGTTTTTTACAGTTATTAAAATTTCTAAGCTATTAATAAATATTTAATCTTATTAGCTAATAAATATTCATTAACTATTCCCATTCTATATTTTTATTTAATTCTTCTAATAAATTTTCTTTACCCTCTTTTTTTAATGATGAAAAGAAAACTATTGATTCTTCTTTATCCATTTTTAAAGTTTCTCTTATAATTTTTTTACTTTTAGCTGCCTCATTATTAGTTAATTTATCCCTTTTTGTAGCTACCACTATAACGTTATACCCATAATGTTTTACCCAGTTATACATAATAACATCATCATTAGTAGGTTTATGTCTAGAATCAACTAAAAGCACTATTTTTTTTAGCTGTGGACGTTCTATTAAATATTTCTCCATCATTTTTCCCCAGCTATCCTTTTCTTTTTTAGATACTTTTGCATATCCATAGCCTGGCAAATCTACAAAATAAAATTCATTATTTATTAAGAAAAAGTTTATTAATCTAGTTTTTCCTGGTGTACCACTTACCTTAACTAATTTTTTTCTATTTGTTAAAGTATTTATAAGTGATGATTTTCCAACATTTGAACGTCCCACAAAAGCAAATTCTATTCTATTATCAGTAGGATATTGTTGTGGTTTCACTGCTGATATAACAAATTCTGATTGTTTAATTTCCATTATTCATCTCTCCAATAACTAAAGCATTCTTTAGTACTTCATTTACATTTTCTACTGGTATAAATTTTATCTTATTTTTAACGCTCTTAGGCAGTTTATCTATATCTTTTTTATTGTCTTTTGGCATTATTATAGTATCTATACCCATCCTATATGCAGCTAGACTTTTTTCTTTTAGTCCTCCAATAGGCAACACTTTTCCAGTTAAAGTTACTTCGCCAGTCATTGCAACATTATGTTTTACTTTTGAATTACTTAACGCTGATACCATAGCTGTAGTCATTGTTATCCCTGCTGATGGACCATCTTTAGGTACTGCCCCTTCTGGTACATGTATATGAATATCTTTGTTCTTATAAAACTCATTTTTTATACTAAATCTGTTTGCATTAGATCTTACATAACTATATGCAGCTTTTGCAGATTCTTTCATTACATCACCTAACTTACCAGTAAGTTCAAGTTTTCCATTTCCGTCCATAACCATTACTTCTATAGGAAGAGTATCTCCACCATACGCTGTCCATGCTAAACCAGTAACTACCCCTATTTTGTCATCTTGTTGCATATCATCATAACTAAATATTTCTACACCTAAGTATTTAGTTACATGATTAGATGTAATTGCTATTTTTTCTTTATCCTTTTCTACAAGTTCAGTTATAGCTTTTCTTATCATTGTAGCTAATTTTCTTTGTAAACTTCTAACTCCTGATTCTCTAGTATAATTTTCTACAACTTTTTTTATTGCAGAATCATGTATCTTAATTTGACTTTCTTTAACATTATGTTCTTTTAATAATTTAGGAACTATATGCCTTTTAGCTATATTAAACTTTTCCTCTAAAGTATATCCACTTACTTCTATAATCTCCATTCTATCTAAAAGTGGTCTAGATATAGTATCAAGTGAATTGGCTGTTGTTATAAATAATACTTTTGATAAGTCAAAATCTAATTCTAAATAATGATCCCTAAAACTATTGTTTTGTTCTGGATCTAAAACTTCTAATAGTGAATCTTCTATATTTCCCTTATGATCCATTCCTGTTTTATCTATCTCATCTAAAAGAAATACTGGATTTTTAGATCCTGCTTTTTTCATACCATTTATAATTCTACCTGGAATAGCTCCTACATAAGTTTTTCTATGACCTCTTATTTCCGCTTCGTCTCTTACTCCACCTAAGCTCATTCTTACAAATTTACGTTGTAAGGCTTCTGAAACAGATTCAGCTATGGAAGTCTTTCCAACTCCAGGTGGTCCAACTAAGCATAGTATTGGGGCTTTTAATCCTCTGCTAACTTTTCTTACTGCTAAATATTCTATTATTCTTTCCTTAACATCTTCCATACCATAATGTTTTTCATCTAATACTTTTCTAGCGTTTTTTATGTCTAAATTATCTTTTGTTATTGTTCCCCAAGGTAGACCTAACAGCACATCTAAGTAAGTTTTTGTGTTAAGACCTTCTTGAGAAGATGCTCCACTGCTTTTTAATCTTTTAATCTCATATAATGCTTTTTCTCTTGCTTCTTTAGGAAGCTTAGCTTTTACCATCTTAGATTCATACTCTCTAAGTTCTTTTAACTCTTCATCATCTTCTCCCAATTCTTCTTGAATTGTTTTTATTTGTTCTCTAAGATAATATTCCTTTTGTACTTTTCCAATTTTACTTTTCACTTTTGTGCCTATTTTCTTTTCTAGTGCTACAATTTCTAACTCACCTTTTATAATTGTTAACAACTTTTCTAAACGTTCTTTAATATTAATTGCACTTAGTAATTCTTGTTTTTTACTTTGTTTTAATAGCATATAGGATGCTATAGTATCACATATTCTTCCTAAATCTTCCTCATCATCTAAATCTATCATTATATCCATGGACTGATTAGTAACTTCTAAATAATCCTGAAAACTTTCTAGTATAGATGCGACATAAGCTTGACACTCTACCATATCTTCTCTAGGTATTTTATCTTCTATAATTTCTATTTCACCTAAAATACTGCTTTCATCTTTTATATAATCTATTAATTTCCCCCTGCATTCACCTTCAACTAACACTCTTATGTAATTTTCAGGTAATCTGACTAATTGTTTCACTGTACATATAGTTCCTATTTGTTGTATATCATCTTTTTCTACATCTTCAACTTTAGCATCTTTTTGTGAAACCAAAAAAATTTTTTGATCTTTAGTCATAGCAGTCTCAAGGGCAACTATAGATTTTTCTCTTCCCACATCAAAATTTAATACATTATATGGGAAAATACTTAATCCTCTTAAAGGTATTAAAGGAAGTTTTATTATATTATTCTCCATTTTCTCCCCTCATTTCTATAAATTAATGTTATTTCATCGCTTATCATTTAAAAAAGTATATAAATAGACTAATATATTATAACCATAATTAAGATTTTTTTCAATTGATAAGTAACACCAATTGTATATTCTTTAAATATATATGCTTTCAATTAAATATGTAAGAGAACTGTTACTTAATTAAATATACCTTATATTTTATTAACTATATAGATTTAGCAGTTAATATATCTAAGTCACCTTGAACATTCATATCTACTGTTTCATAATCTTGGTTTACTATTGAAATTCTTATTACTTCTTTTATATGACTTACTGGTATAATATCAACACCTTTAATCTGACTAAAACTTTCTTGCCAATTTTCTTTAGGAATAATTATCCTTGTAGCTCCAGCTTTTATAGCCGCTTGAATTTTAGAACTTACTCCTCCTACGGGCATCACAAGACCATAAATAGATATTTCACCAGTCATAGCAACTTTATTATTTACTTTATTTCCAGTTATAGCACTATATATAGCAGTAGCTATACTTACCCCTGCTGATGGACCATCTACTGGAGTTCCACCTGGGAAATTTACATGTATATCATATTCATTTACATTCAGCGAAAAAGTTTTTTCAATAACAGTAATTACATTTTCTAGTGAAGAAGCTACTGTACTCTTTCTCTTTATTTTCTTGTTATTATCTTTAATTTCCTCCTCCTCAACTATTCCTGTTATTTTAATCTTTCCCATACGAGACTTAACTTTCATTGCTGTTGCCTCTATTTCCATTAATGCTCCTATATTAGCTCCATATACAGCTAAACCATTTACATTTCCTATCATAGGTACAGTTTTTACTTTTTTTATAGGTCTCTTACTATAATGACCATTTTCAATAACCCATTCAACATCTTCAACACTTACATAACTTCTATTTTCATTTATAGCTATTCCTGACGCCAATTGAATTAAATTAACTGCATCTCTTCCATTTGAAGAATATAACCCTACCAACTTTGCTGCATCTTCTTCTAAACTTAATTCTAGTTTTTTCATAGCATTATTAGCGATAATTTCTATTTCTTCTGGTGTAAGAGCTCTAAAAAATATTTCTACACATCTTGATCTTATAGCTGGAGGTATTTCTTCTGGATTTCTTGTTGTAGCACCTATAAGTCTAAAATCTGCTGGAAACCCATTATCAAATATATCCTTTATATATTGTGGCATGTTATTATCTTCTGAATTATAATAAGCACTATCTAAAAATACTTTTCTATCTTCTAAAACTTTTAATAATTTATTCATTTCAATCGGATGCAATTCGCCAATCTCATCTATAAATAAAATTCCACCATGAGCTTTAGATACAGCTCCCATTTTAGGCTGCGGTACCCCAGCTGCCCCTAAAGGTCCGGCACCTTGATATATAGGGTCATGAACAGATCCTATAAGTGGATCAGCAATTCCTCTTTCATCAAATCTTATTGTTGTTGCATCTATTTCTACAAATTTAGAATAACCACCAAAAGGTGAATTTTCTATTTTTTTAGCTTCTTCTAAAACTAATCTTGCCGCTGCTGTTTTACCAATACCTGGTGGTCCATAAATTATAACATGTTGTGGATTAGGTCCACATATAGCCGCTTTTAAAGCTCTTATACCCTTTTGTTGCCCTATTATTTCATTAAAATCTGTTGGCCTGCTTTTTTCTGAAAGAGGCATAGTTAATGATATACTTTTCATTTCTTCCAATTTTTGAGCCTCTTCTTTTTTGCCATTAACATTTGATGAAGAATTTTTTATGCCGCTCTTACTTGAAAACATATAAATTATTAATGAAAAAATAATTATAGAATGAACCGTTAAAATAATAAAAATCGTTGAATTTTCCATAATCATGTACATTATCCTCCATAAATTTTTATTTAGGGAATCTTAGTTTTTTTATAGTAGTATAAAAGTACACACATTCCCTTTTATACTACTATTATTTTCATATTTTCCTTTAATATTCTTATTCATCAAATAAAATTCTTAGCTATCATAAGGATAAAATATACATTTTAATATGAAATTAAAACAATTATATAAAAAAATAAAGACACTATAAAACATATAGTGCCTTTATATATATTAAAAATATTTACTATTATTTTCTAATATTATGCTGGTTCTAAACCTCTTTTAGATTTACCTTTTGGTTCAATTTTTAAAGGTTCTCTTTTACCACTTTCAGCTATAACAACGTCAGGTTCTTTAGTCTTTATAGTATCTTTAGTTATTATAACTTTTTCAATTTCTTCTCTTGAAGGAATTTCAAACATGATGTCCTTCATAGTTTCTTCTATTATAGCCCTAAGACCTCTTGCTCCAGTTTTTCTTTTAATTGCTTCATTAGCTATCTGTTTTAATGCTTCTTCATCAAAATCTAATAATACATCATCCATTTCAAATAGCTTTTTATATTGTTTGACAAGCGCATTTTTAGGTTCACTTAATATGCTAACCAACGCGCTCTCATCTAAAGCTTGTAAAGTTACTATTATAGGTAATCTTCCAACAAACTCTGGTATTAAACCAAATCTTAACAAATCTCCTGGCATTATTTCTTTTAATAATGCTCCTATATCTTTAACTTCTTTAGTTTGAACATCTGCACCAAATCCCATTGATGATTTTTGAGTTCTTCTAGATATTATTTTATCTAAGCCATCAAATGCTCCACCACATATAAATAAAATGTTTGAAGTATTAATTTGTATAAACTCTTGATGTGGATGTTTTCTTCCGCCTTGAGGTGGTACAGATGCTACTGTTCCTTCTAGAATTTTTAATAATGCTTGCTGTACACCTTCACCTGATACATCTCTAGTTATAGATGGATTTTCAGATTTTCTTGCTATTTTGTCTATTTCATCAATATATATTATACCCTTTTCTGCCTTTTCTACATCATAATCAGAATTTTGAATTAATTTAAGTAAGATATTTTCAACATCTTCACCTACATATCCAGCTTCTGTCAATGTAGTAGCATCTGCTATAGCAAAAGGTACATTTAACATTTTAGCTAAAGTTTGTGCAAGTAATGTCTTACCTGAACCTGTTGGTCCTAATAATAAAATATTACTTTTTTGAAGTTCAACATCCCCCTCACTAACATTAGAACTTATTCTTTTATAGTGATTATAGACAGCAACTGATAAAGATTTTTTAGCTTCATCCTGTCCAACAACATATTGATCTAAATATTTTTTTATTTCTGCTGGCTTCGGAAGAGTTTCCATGTCCATTTGAACACTGTCTTCTCTTTCATCTACTATGATTTCTGAGCATAATTCTATACATTCATCACATATATAAACCCCTGGTCCAGCTATAAGTCTTTTTACCTGTTCTTCACTTTTTCCACAAAAAGAACATTTAAATTTTTTCTTTTCATCATTTCTTGGCATGTCTACACCTCTCTAAAATGCTATTTCTTTTTAATTATTACCTCATCAATTAATCCATATTCTTTTGCTTCTTCTGCACTCATAAAGTAATCTCTTTCAACATCTTTTTTAATTACTTCAAGGGACTTACCAGTATTTTTACTTAATATCTCATTTAATGTTTCTTTTATTCTTATTATACGTTTTGCATGTATATCTATATCTGTAGCCTGCCCTTTAAATCCACCTAATGGTTGATGTATCATTATTTCACTATTTGGAAGAGCAAATCTTTTTCCTTTAGCTCCAGATGATAATAAAAATGCTCCCATCGATGCAGCTAATCCTGTACAAATTGTAACAACATCTGGTTTTATATAGTTCATAGTGTCATACATAGCCATTCCATCTGTTATTGATCCTCCAGGACTATTTATATAAAGATAAATATCTTTATCTGGATCTTCTGATTCTAAAAATAATAATTGAGCAACTACTAAACTTGCAGTAGCAGAGTTTACCTCTTCTCCTAAAAATATTATTCTTTCTTTTAAAAGTCTAGAATAAATATCATAAGATCTTTCACCCTTATTAGTTTGCTCTACTACCATTGGTACTAAACTCATACAACTTCCTCCTTTTTGTACTATATTTATAATACAAATACTACACTAACTAATTCTGTCCATAAATTTAATGTTTAAACTATAATTTATATATTATTAAAATTAATTGCCAGAAAAAAATCTGGCAATTAATCATATTTTAACAAAATTTGTTATTCTATTAATTAGTAGCTTTGCTAGTTTCAACTAACATTTTTCTTACTTTTTCAGCAAGAACTTGAACTTCTAGGTATACCTTTTGGCTTTCCATTAACATTTCAGCTGTTTTTTCAGCATCTTCTGCACCATAGTACATTTTAGCTATTTCTTCTGCTCTAGTTTTTAATTCTTCTTCTGTAGCTTTAACTTCTTCAACTTCAGCAATTTTATCTATTACCATTTCAGTTTTAACTTTATTTGTAGCTACTTCGTTCATTTGATTTCTGAACTCTTCTTCATTTGTGTTAGTGAATTGGAAGTATTTTTCAAGAGTTAATCCTTGGTATTGTAATCTTGTTTCTAAATCTTTTAGCATTCCGCTTATTTCTCTATTTACCATTGATTCTGGGATATCTATTGTTGCATTTTCAACAACTGCAGATATAACAGCCTCTTCATATTCTCTTTCAGTTCTTAATTCATTTGATTTATCCAAGTTAGATTTTATATCATTTCTTAACTCTTCTAAAGTCTCAAATTCTGAAACTTCTTTTGCAAATTCATCATCTATTGCTGGTAACTCTTTTGTTTTTACAGCTTTAACTGCAACTTCAAATTTTGCTTCTTTCCCATTTAATTCTTCTATTCCATATTCCTTTGGGAATGTTACATGAACTTCTTTATTGTCTCCAGCTTTTAATCCAACTATCTGATCTTCAAAGTTGTCTATAAATGTACCTGAACCAATTTCTAATTCATAATCTTTTCCTTCTCCACCTTCAAATGGAACTTCTTCTACGAATCCTTTAAAGTCTATAACAGCTATATCTTCTTTTTCAATAGCTTTTTCTTTAACTTCTACTCTAGCATTTTTTTGTTGCATTTCTTTTATTTTATTTTCAACATCTTCATCTGTTGTTTTATATTCGTTTTTCTTAACTTCTAATCCTTTATATTCTCCAAGTTTTACTTCTGGAGCAACTGGTACATTAGCTATGTATATTAAATCTTTTCCTTCTCCAATTTGCTCTATTTCTATTTGTGGGTAATCTACTGGATTTATTTTATTTTCACTTAATGCTACTGGATATGTTTCTCTATAAACTATATCTAATGCATCCTCAAATAAAACTGACTCTCCATAATATTTTTTTACTATTGCATAAGGTGCTTTACCTCTTCTAAATCCTGGTATATTAAACTTCTTAGAGTTTTTTGCAAATGCTTTTTTTACAGCGCTATTAAATTTTTCTGCTTCTACTGTTACTGTTAGTTTTACAACGCTTTTTGGTAAATTTTCCACTTTAACGTTCATTTTTCTTTTTCCTCCTACTATATATAAATGAATATTAACCTAATAAATTATAACACATATTATTCAAATTAGGTAGATTAATTATTAACTTGTTCTAATTATAACAAACTAATATTATATTGTTTAATAGATTTTCTATTTATTTTTCAATCATAGTTTATAATTTGAAATTTATCAAGCTTTTTCAAATTATACAATATTTTTATATCTAATTACAAGATTATTTACAATTTTTCCTATTAATAAATTATATTACCTTGTGAATCTATAAATAAAACTTTATCATCTATGTTTATAACCAACCCTTTTTCTTGTATATTACCCATCTTTATATTTTTTCCATAAATTTCATAATGTGGATTTCTATTAAGAGAATTGATATCTAAAGTCCATATATATTGATTTTTTTCTGAAATTACCCAAGGTAGGTAACTTGTATATGCTATTAAATTATTATTTATAAACTTTGGATTATCAGCCCAAATATAATCTTGATTTTCTGATATAACTTTATCTTTTGAAAAAGATATATTTTCATCAGAAATATATTCCTTTTGGGTTACATCTTTAATGTTTCCATTCCAATCAACTAAATACATATTTTGACTATCTTTATTCAAAATAACTATATTTTTTCCATTAGGACTTACATCCCCTTTTAAACTTTCAATACCTTCAAAAGAAATAATTTTTTCTTTTTTACTATCTAATTTTAATTTTAATTTTTTTCCTTCTATTAATACATCTTTTATCAATTCTTTTTCATTCTGTGGACTATCCTCTTTGCTTACATTTTTATTAGAATCATCATTTTCTTTAACCACATCGTCTTTATTTTCGTCTTTATTTTCATCTTTAGATACATTAATATTGGATTTTACTATATTAGCAACTTTATCTTTTATAGGTGTGCTTAAAAAAATTATTGCACCAACTAAAAAAGCACAAGCTAATATTAAAATTATGTATTTTCTTCTTTTTATTTTTTTCATTTGCTTTTCATAATTTTTACTAAACATACTTGGCTTTCTTCTACCCAATTTTAATACCTCCTAAGAAATATTTAAAATTTATTTAAATATTCATATTATTCACTCATTTAATCAATGCTTATATTTAAGTTTTAAACTTTTCTTTTCTTATTATACCTTATTTTAATATAATTAGTATATTTATGTCTAAAATTTTATCTCTACACTATTTTACCCATAATAGATAAATTTAAAATAATATTAACATATATAAACTTATTACCAAATTACTTATATTGTGTTAAATTTTACTTATTTTTTTAACTGTTATCTCTTTTGAAATCAATAAAATTATTCTTTAAATATTATACTATTTTAAAATTTATCATTAGATTTCAAGGTAATACTTAATTCTAGGTTGAAACTTATTATTAAAAATAACTTTTACCTGTTATATTAATTGTATTAGTTTTTTTCAAACTGTTATATTTTTTTATTGCGTTTTTTTTAACAATCTGTTCATTTATCAAGCTATTCTTTTACATTTAAAAACATTTTTTCCTTATTTATGATTTAATTTAATAAATTTTGATATTACCTTTACTCCATTTTTCCCTATTTTCCTAAAGTTTTACATTGTTTTTGCATTGAATAATAATTGTTATTTGAAATTATTTTTTCTGACAATTTGAAAACATATTGATTTATTTCTGTATTAGTAATACAATTGTAACAGAAGCAAAACTTAAATATAAATTACAACAAAAAAAGTTATTATCATTATATTTTATTTCTTTAAAATGTGATGATTTAAACCGTAATCACTTGTAATATATTAAGGAGGAATAGTAAATGTTTAAACAATGGGAAAATTTCAAAGGTGAGCTTTGGAAAGAAGAAATTAACGTTAGAGATTTCATTCAAAAAAACTATTCATTATATGAGGGAGACGAGTCTTTCTTAGTTGGAATGACTCCAAAGACTGAAAAAGTTTGGGAAAAAGCTCATGCTCTAATAATAGAAGAAATAAAAAAAGGTATAATTGATGTAGAGGTTAATGAAGTTTCTGGAATTAACAATTTTGCACCAGGATATATCGACAAAGATAATGAAGTAATCGTTGGATTACAAACAGATGCTCCACTTAAGAGAATTGTTAACCCATTCGGAGGATTCAGAATGGTTGAGCAATCACTAGAAGCATATGGATACAAATTAAATGAAGATATTACAAAATACTTCAATAAATATAGAAAAACTCACAACCAAGGTGTTTTTGATGCTTATAGTAAAGAAACAAGAGCTGCTAGAAGTGTTGGTTTATTAACTGGTCTTCCAGATGCTTATGGTAGAGGAAGAATTATAGGTGACTACAGAAGAATTGCTCTTTATGGAATAGATTTCTTAATAGAGCAAAAGAAAGCTGACTTAAATGCTTTAGTAGGACCTGCTTTAGAAGAATTACTAAGAAAAAGAGAAGAAGTTAATGAGCAAATAAGAGCTCTTAGTGAAATAAAAGCTATGGCTTCATCTTATGGAGTAGATATATCTAAGCCATCTTCAAATGCTAAAGAAGCAGTTCAAGCTGTATACTTTGGATATTTAGCTGCTATAAAAGAGAATAATGGTGCTGCAATGTCTTTAGGCAGAACAAGCACATTCCTTGATATATACATGGAAAGAGATTTAGAAGCAGGAGTTATAACTGAAGCTGAAGCTCAAGAAATAATTGATCAATTCATAATCAAATTAAGACTTGCTAGACACTTAAGAACTCCTGAATATAATGAATTATTTGCTGGAGATCCTAACTGGATAACTGAGTCTATCGCTGGAGTATCTGTAAATGGTCAGCCATTAGTAACTAAAAACTCTTTCAGATACTTACACACATTAACTAACCTAGATCCAGCACCAGAACCAAATATGACAGTTTTATGGTCTGAAAAATTACCTAAGAACTTCAAAGAGTACTGTGCTAAAATGTCAATTCAAACTGGAGCAATCCAATATGAGAATGATGATATAATGAGACCAATATACGGAGATGACTATGGTATAGCTTGCTGTGTATCTGCTATGGAGATTGGTAAGAGAATGCAGTTCTTCGGAGCTAGAGTAAACTTAGCTAAAGCTTTACTATACACTATCAACGGCGGAGTTGATGAGAAAAAAGGAAAAGTTGTAATCGAAGGATTAAACAAAATAACTGATGAAGTACTTGATTACAAAACAATCAAAGCTGCTTACTTCAATGTTTTAGAATACATTGCTGAGTTATATGTAAACACAATGAACACAATTCACTTCATGCATGATAAATATGCTTATGAAGCTGGACAAATGGCATTACATGACACTGATATTAAGAGATTCATGGCATTCGGAGTTGCTGGATTATCAGTTGTTGCTGACTCATTAAGTGCTATAAAATATGCTAAAGTTAAACCTATAAGAAATGAAGAAGGAATAGCTATGGACTTCGAAATCGAAGGAGACTTCCCTAAATACGGAAATGACGATGATAGAGTTGACGATTTAGCAGTAGAATTATTAAATGTATTCTCTGAAATGTTAAAGAAACACCCAACTTACAGAGATGCTGAACATTCTTTATCTGCATTAACAATAACTTCTAACGTTGTTTATGGTAAGAAAACAGGAGCTACTCCAGACGGAAGAAAATCTGGTGAAGCATTTGCTCCAGGAGCTAACCCAATGCATGGAAGAGATTGTAACGGTGCTTTAGCATCATTAAACTCAGTTGCTAAATTACCATATAGAAATGCTTGCCAAGACGGTATTTCTAACACATTCTCTATAATTCCAGATGCACTTGGAAAAACTGAAGATGAAAGAAAAATCAACTTAGCATCAATCATGGATGGATACTTCTCTCAAAGTGCGTTCCACCTAAACGTTAACGTATTAAATAGAGAAACTCTATTAGATGCTATGGAGAATCCAGATAAATATCCAACTCTAACAATCAGAGTTTCTGGATATGCAGTTAACTTCAATAGACTAACTAAAGCTCAACAATTAGAAGTTATAAGCAGAACATTCCACAAATCAATCTAATTTAATATTACTATGACTATTATCAGAGTTGCTTGTATTTAAAGCAACTCTGATATATTAAAAAAGTTATTATATAAAGAAGCTAAAAACTTAGATGCTTTTAAGTTAAAATGGCTTTTTATTTTTTAAAATTTTTATGTATAAATGGATACTCTTTATCCCTACAATATTTTAATAGTTTTTTTAATATATCTCAATAACACATATAAAACTAATAAAGCCTTATAAGGAGAAGAATAATTATGGTAAAAGGAAAAATTCATTCAATTGAAAGTATGGGACTTGTTGATGGTCCAGGTATAAGAGTTGTAGTATTTATGCAAGGTTGTAAATTAAGATGTGCTTATTGCCACAATCCAGACACATGGACCTTAAATGGTGGCGAAGAAATGACTGCTGATGATTTAGTAGCTAAAGTTGAGAGATTTAAGCCATTTTTTCAAAGATCTGGTGGTGGCATTACATTTTCTGGTGGTGACCCTCTAGTTCAACCTGAATTCTTACTAGAAGCTCTAAAAAAATGTAAAGCTAAGGGTATACATACAACAATAGATACTGCTGGATATGGCAATGGAAATTATGAAGAAATTTTAAAGTATACTGATTTAGTTTTGCTTGATTTAAAACATGAAGATAGTGATGGATATTTAACATTGACTGGCTCTAACACCGAAGGAGTTAACTTATTTATAAAAGCACTTAAAAATAGTGATTGTAGAGTTTGGATAAGACATGTTGTAGTTCCTGGGTATACTGACTCAATAGAACATATGGATAAATTAGCTAAAATAATAAATGAGGAAATACCTAATGTTGACAGAATAGATCTTTTACCTTATCACCTTCTTGGAGTGAATAAGTACGAAGTTTTAGGTATAAAATATAAACTTGATGGTGTTCCTCCAATGGATAAAGAAAGAAATACTGAATTACAAAATTATTTAGTTTCTAAAGTTAATTTTGATAAAAAATAAAGGAGCATATCGCTTCTTTATTTTTTTATTTTAAATACCGGTTTAAGTTTTCCACATTATCAACAGTTTTATCCACATTTTGGTAATATTTTTTAATATTTTATAATATAATATTTATTTACTTATTTTATTCTTTATGAGATAATGATATAAATACATGCCCATTTTTTGAATAATCACATAATTTATTTCTACATTTAAGGGGGATTTTATTAATGAGAAATAATTCTACAAATTTTGAAGGTTTTCTTGAGACTAGAAAAATACCGATGAATAAAGGAATGAATATAGATAATGTAACTATTTTTTCTTTTCCAGAAAAATTAACTATAAATGGTGTTGAAAGACCGGTTTTAGGTGGAGGAATTGAAAAAAGAGCTGTTATTTCATTAACTGATGATGATACCTTAGCTGATATTTATATATTTCATATCACAAGTATCCCACAAGAAGATAACAAAATTGAACTTTATAAGCTATTTAATGAATTAAATTCAACATATAAATATATATCATTTTATGAAAATGATAACGTAGTTAATGCTAAATCTAGCATACCTTTTAACAATAATTTCAATGCAGAAATAGTTTTTGAAACATTAACTGTAATGTTCCATGCAATCGAAGAAGAATATGAAAAAATAAGATCTTCTATTAATTTAAAAAGTAAAATAGTAAACTTAAAGCAATAAAAGGGAGGATAATCCTCTCTTTTATTGCTTATTTTCTGCCATAAATTCTTCAATTTCCTCTACTTCTTTTATTATATCTTTAGATAAATTAATACATCCATCTTTAGTTATTAATAAATCATCTTCTATTCTTACTCCTATTCCTTCTTCTTCTATATAAATTCCTGGTTCATTTGTTATAACTGTACCTTCTTCTAAAACTTTGTCATATGTTCCTACATCATGAGTATCTAAACCTAAGTAGTGTCCAATTGAATGGAAATAGTATTTTCTTACTTCTGACTTATCTTTTATGAGCCCTAACTCTACACAACCCTTTCCTAGTTCATCCATAGCTACTTTTTCTAAATCAGCCATTTTTATTCCTGCTTTAGCGGTTGCCTCAACCTTTTTCATTGCACTTAATACTGCATTGTAAACTGCCTTTTGTCTTTCTGTAAACTTACCACTGGCTGGAAAAGTACGTGAAATATCACCATTGTATAATTTATATTGTGCTCCTAAATCTAGCAACACTAGGCTATCTTTTTCTATTTTACAATTATTTTCTACATAATGAAGTATAGTCCCATTTATACCTGAACCTATAATAGTATCAAATGCAGTATGTCTTATACCTCTTTTCCTTAGCTCATAATCAAAATGTGCTTCTAATTCACATTCTGATATTTCTTCTTTACTATTCTTAAATATAGAATATATACCTTCTTTAGTTATTTTTATGGCTTCTTTTATTAACTCCACTTCTTCTGGTTTTTTTACAACTCTTAAATCTGCTATTTTGCCGTATACATTTTTCACTGTAAGATAAGGATATTTTTTTATAATGTCTATAGCAAACTCATTCGATTTTGTAGATATTGTATCATACTCTCTTTTTTCTAAATCTAAATAAATTGTTTCATAGCAGCAACTACTTACACGACCTATCCTTGAAAAATCTTCTTTAAAGTTATCATTATATTTAATGTTGTCTATTCCTGTTATTTCTTTACTTTCTTCTATAGTAGGTTTTTTTCCTATCCATTTAATCATTTCCGGGTCTTGTCTTTCAATATAAAAATTTTCTATAATTTTACCATTTTCTTTTAATACCATGTAAATTGCATTTTCTCTTTGGAACCCAGTAATATAGTAAAAATTTCTATTAGGTTCAAATCTATACTTATAATCTGCTGATTTAAAAGGAGAATCTCCTGAGAATAGTACTGTTATTGAATTATCATTCAATTCTTCTAAAAATTGTTTCCTATTTTTTTTAAAAAATTCTTTATTCATTTTAACCCTCCAAATACAAAATATAATTTTCTAAATATACTTTATATTTAATTATAACACTATGTATTCGTTAAATTAACAGAAAATTTTTTATTTTATAAATTACTACATTTATGCAATAAAAAAACATCTTAAAATAAATTATTTTTATTTTAAGATGTTTTTATTAAATTTAAATTTTAAATTAATTCACTAATAAAACATAACAAAGTCTGGTATTTCTATAACTTCGTTTTCTTTTCCTTTTTCATATTTTTTCTTTAAGTCTATTATTTTATTATAATTTTCCGTTATTGTTTTTACTGTATATTCATCATGCTCTTCTTTTAAACTTTTAAATGCTAATTCTATATTTTTAAATGATTTTTCTATATCCCCTTCTACAGTAATATAATAACAACCCAAGTTATTTAAAGTTAATATATTACTTTTATCTAATTCATAAGCTTCATTAATTTCTTTTATAGCCTCATCTTGTCTCTTTGATATAACATAAGTAGTTCCCAATGTTCTATGATATTTTATATTCTTACTATCCTTTTCAATACATATATTTAACATCTCTATAGCCTCATTATAATTATGATTTGATAAATATACTAATGCTGTTTGATATTTAAGTTCTAAATCATCTTCATTAAACACCTGAGCTATTTTAAAGTGTTCTAAAGCATTAACACTATTGTTCATACTATATAAATTATAATAACCACTATTAACATATGTTAAGGGATTATATGGTTCATAGTATATTGCATAATGTAAATATGGAATTGCTTTATTAGGTTCACCTTTCATTTCTAATATATCCGGAGCTAATTTAGTATATAGTGGCAAATATTTTTCATTTTGTTTTATTGCGATCTTAAAATATTTAATTGCCTTTTCTATATCATTTTTGTTTAACCAATAACAAGCTGTTAAATAATTTACTTTATAATTATCACTATGATTATTTAATAAATCATATATTATCTTCTCTTCTTTATCAAATTCGCATTTATTATTTAAAAGTTCTACCATTAATAATTGAGGAATTATAAAGTTGTTTTCTATCTTCATACCTCCTATTTCATTTAATAAATCTTCACCTTTATTTAAATCAATATTTGATACATATATTTTAATCAATGCTAATTTATAAAATAATTCACTATTATTTTCATTTGCTAAATTGATAAGTTCATTTAAAAGATTTCCATTAGACATATATGCCTCATATACAACATCATATATTTTCATCTCATTTTTATCTAATTCATAAGCTTCAATTAATGTTGAAAATGCACTTTTTGAATCATTTAGCTGAAAATACATCATTGCCTTATCACAGAGCTCAGATGCTGTAAAACTTTTAGTAGCATAACTATCTATTATTTTTTTTGCATTTATACTATCTCCATGAAATAAATATATGGCAAAAGCCACTCTCTTTATGTCATTATTTTCAGGATACATATCTAAATCTTCTTTTGCATGCTTAAAAATTTCAGTGTAATCCTCTTCGCTAATTCTATTTTCAACAAATTTTTCTTTTAAATTTAAAAATTCATTATTTAATAAAATTGAGTGAGCATCTCCACTTTTATCTTCTTTTTCCATTGCAACTTTCATATATTTTTCGGCATTTTCATTGTCATCTTGTAGTAAATATAATTCACTTATCTTTGCTGGCCAAATTGCTGACCTTTTATCCGTTTTATTTATTGATTCATAAACTTTTATGGATTCTTCAAAGTTAGATGAATAAAAATATTCATTTCCTTTTTCACTATATTTTTTTAAATCGGTTTTATTTTTTACAATTAATACGATTAATATAGCTAATAGGCCTATTATAGCAACGAGTAGCATATTTTTATTGCCATATAGCTTTTTCCTCATAAAAAACCTCCTTATAAACATTAAATCAACATTATTTTACCAAAGCTACATAAAAAAATCCACTTGTTTAACTTACCATATACTATTGAGTGCATATTTTTTATTAGATGTTTAATTTTTATTAAACATTCTCAAAAACTTCATAGTATAGAAAAGCTTTTTATAAAATGTTATAATACTCGTATATATAATTTAGTTATCAATTATTAGTATTTTATTTGAAAATTTCACATTTTATTATTTACATATTTTTTAAAATAGTATATTGTAAAAGACAAATATAATTTGTAATCTAAAGATAATTTAAGTTAAGGGAGTGTTTAAAATTAAGATTAATTCTTTTTTAAGTATAATTACAGCGAAAACCGCTAAATTTCTTTCTAAGTTGCTTTCTAAAGGGGGTTCAAACTTTCCAGGTGCAGTTGCGCTAAAGTTTGACAAACACATTTTAAAAACAGTGGCTAAAGACTACAATGTTATACTAGTTACTGGAACAAATGGTAAAACAACAACTACTAATATGATCTATAACATAATAAAAAGTGATAACAATCATGTTATCACTAATAATACAGGTGCTAATATGGTTGCAGGAATTACTTCTTGCTTTATTGATAATTATAAATTCTTTAAGAGTAATAAAGATAAATATGCTGTTATTGAAGTTGACGAAGCTTATGTACCAATAGTAACTGAAGATGTTAAGCCTAAAATTATAACTGTAACTAATCTATTTAGAGATCAATTAGATAGATATGGTGAAATTCATACTACATTTTCTAAAATATTTAACGGTGTTGAAAAAACTCCTGATACTACTTTAGTATTAAATGGTGATGAATCTCTTTTTGGAAAATTAGATGTAAAAAACCCTGTTATTTATTATGGTTTTGAAGTTCCTATAAATAAAGATATAACTCTTTCTATGAACTCTGATAATAAATTCTGTAAATGTTGTAAGTCACCTTATAAATATGAATTTGTAACTTATAATCATTTAGGATATTATTACTGTGAAAATTGCGGATATAAACGTCCCGACCTAAAATATAAAGTTGAAGAAATTTTAGATTTAAATCCAAAAGGCTCTACAGTCATTGTAAACAATAATCAACTTACTATAAATCAAGCCGGAGAATATAACATTTACAATGGTCTGTGTGCTTATTCTATCGGAAAAGAATTAGGTATAGATGATAAAATTATATTTTCTTCACTTGAAAATCAATCTACAAGTTTTGGAAGACAAGAAACAATAAACATAGATGGAAAAGAAGTCAAAATAATTTTAGTTAAAAATCCTGCTGGATATGATCAAGCGGTAAATACAATAATGTTAGATAAAAAAGAAATTAATCTTGCTTTATTGCTTAATGACAAGTATGCAGATGGTCGAGATGTTTCTTGGATATGGGATGTAAACTTTGAAAAATTAAATGAATTAGATATAAATAATATTTTAATTTCTGGAACTAGATTATATGATATGGCTGTAAGATTAAAAATAGCTGGATTTGATACTAATAAATTTACATTATGTGATGACGGAGATAGACTAATAGAACATATAAAATCTTTAGATACTGAAACTACTTATATTTTAGCTACTTATACAGCTATGCTTAATATAAGAAAAACTCTTCACAACAAAGGTTATATCGATAAAATATGGTAAGGCAAGGTGATTTAATGGAACTAAATATATGTCATTTGTATCCTGATTTGTTAAATGTTTATGGTGATGTTGGTAATGTTTTAATTTTAAAGCATAGAGCTAATCAAAGGGACATAAAAGTTAATATAATAAATGTTTCTGTTGGTGATGAATTTGAGGCAGATAAATATGATATAGTATTTTTTGGCGGTGGCCAAGACTATGAACAATCAATTGTATCCACCGATTTAATAAATTATAAAAAAGATAGTATTAAATCTTATATAGAAAATGGGAAAGTATTCTTATGTATTTGTGGTGGTTACCAACTTTTAGGTAAATATTATACAACACCTGAAGGTGACAAATTAGAAGGTCTAGGCGCTCTAGATATATATACTGAAGCTGGTAATACGAGATTTATAGGCAATACAGTTATATATAATGAAGAGTTTGATGAAACCTATGTAGGCTTTGAGAATCATTCAGGAAGAACTTATACAAATGGATTAAAACCACTTGGTTCAGTAAAAGCAGGTTATGGTAATAATGGTGACGATAAAAAAGAAGGTTGCATCTACAAAAATACATACTGCACTTACTTCCATGGTAGTTTATTATCAAAAAATCCTGAACTAGCAGACAGACTGCTTAAAATTGCTTTAGATAATAAATATAAAGATGCTGAAGTTGCTTTAACAAAATTAGATGATACTTTCGAAATTAAAGCTAAAGAATTTATTATTGATAGAGAACTAAACAAATAACAAAAAGCTATGAAATTAAATTAATTTCATAGCTTTTTCTAATTAAATTTTTTTCTCTAATTGCATTGCTAAATTTAAAAATTTTATTGATTCAGATACTTCCCCTAACTTATGATACATGTTTCCCATTTGTAAATATCTTTTATATATTTTATCCTTATAACCACACTTTAACAGTGCATCTAATGATAAATTCATATATGTTTCTGAAGCAGCATAGTCTCCTTCTAACTGTAATAATATAGCTTTATAATAATATGCACTCTCTATAAATTTGGAACTATCTAAATTTATAGCATAAGTTAAAAGTTCATTTGAAACTTCTTTTGCCAATCCTAACATTTTATTTTCAATTAATGCTTCTAAATTTGCTATTAAAAATATACATAGCTTTTCTTTATTTTCCCTTGGAAATATTTTCAAACTCTCTCTAATACAATTTTCTCCCAAATCTATTTTTTTATTTCTTATTAAAACTTCTCCAAAATTATGCAAACAACTAGCATATTTCTCGTAATCATTTTTATATAGCTTAAAAACCTTATTTTTATATGCCTCAAATTCATCATAATTTTCTAAATGTAATGCTAATAAGCTACATAAATTATATATTGCTCCTTCAATTTTTTTATTTTCACAATATTTAATCATAGATTTTAGTTCTTCACAAATTTCTGACGCCTTTTCATATTCACTTAACATCATATAAGCTGAACCTTCATTATAAGTTGTTCTTATAAGATCCAGTTTGTCTTCTACATCTAATTCTTTTAATCTAGTTCTTACGCTATTGTAATAGCTTATAGCTTGTCTTTGTTCTCCATTTAAAGATAAATACACGCCTACATCAACATAATATTTTAGTTGATATAATTCATTGTGCGCCCTTTTACAAAAATCATAATATCGCGGTATAAGTTTTCTTAACTCATCAAAATTACGTTTAAATATATGCGCAGAAAAGAACAAATGCATTATTTCACAACATAACTCATAATAAGCATATTTTTCAGCGTACTCTAGATTATATTCAATATCATCAAAATACTCGTCATAATAATTATTGGTTTCTTTACAGCTTCGAAAAACTTCAATATTGTCTATTAACTGCTTTTTTACATCATGTTTTAAATAGTTAATATCTAATTCTAACTTTTCACTTATATATTCTAATATCCATTCTTCAGCATCTACTTTATTATTCTCTATACAACTCATTTTAGAAACTGAAATTTTCTCTTCACAAATTTCTTTTAAAGTTAACCCCTTGTATATTCTTGACCTTTTTATTTTCTCTCCTATAGATAATATTTCTGATGTCATCTTCTCACCTACTCACTAATTCTCTAAAAAATTTAATTCATTTAAAACTTTTATACCATCATTTAAACATTTCTCAGCTTCATTTTCTCGGCCATTATCCACATAAAATTTCCCTAATATTAAAGATATTTCTGCATATTCTTTTAAGAAGTTCAATTTCTTTACGTAATTAAGAGTTTGAATCAAAGTATTTTCTGCACTTTCTAGCTTTCCTTCTAATAATTCCACTTTATATTTTAATAAGTAGTAATCACATAAAGATTTTTCTTCTCCTTTTTCTATGTGCATTAATATTTCATCTAAAGTTTCTTTTGCTTTAGTTTCATTTTTTAGTTTTATATAGTTATCACAAATATTACATAGTGTTTCTATTATTTTAGAATCTTTAGTCTTCTCCCTCATATCCTTTGCCCTATATAAATGATCAAAAGATTGTTCTAGACTATTAAAATCTGAAAATATTTTTCCTAAATTATTTTCTATTTTTGAAAAGTAATAATTATCCTTTAGCCCACTAAATATCTTTAAACTATATTCTGAATATTTAATAGCCTCATTAATATTATTATTTTCGCAATATTGTTGTGCTAACTCTAACATCTTTTTACCATACTTTTTTTTGTTGTCTAAATTTTTAAAGGTCTCCTCGGCTCTTAAAGCATATTCATAAGACTTGTCCATTTCTCCTATTTTAAAATACGTTAATGATATATAATAATTAATTTCTCCAATTAAAAAATCATTGCCTATATTACTATCTTCATACACTTTTTCTGCCTGTTGAAAATAACTATAAGCTGAATGATATGCTTTTAACTCTAAAGTTATTTTACCTAATAATATGAATGTAGCTATTATGTTATCTACTGAATTATTCTTTATAAAAATATTATTTGAAGTAAGTAAATCCTCTTGAGCCTTATCATACTCACCCTTTTTAGTATGAATGAGACCTTTTAAATATAAATTTTTCCCCTTTTGCATCTCTAATTTATATTCTTCTGCATATTTTATAGATATTTCTATATGATTTTGAGCCTCTTCTAATTCTCCAATTAATATTTTAGACTCAGCTATATTTTCATAATAGGTACATATTTTTTGAGCTTGTGTTTCCTCTGTTTCCATTAGATACTCTACTGTTACATCTAAAGCACTTGCTAAATATTCTAATAAATCCATGCTTGGATTAGACTTTCCTGATTCTACTAAACTTATCTGTCCTGCAGTTATTCTATCCCCTGCTAAGTTCTTTAATGTTAAATCTAGCTGTTTCCTTCTAAGCTTAACTTTCTCTCCCAAAGATAATATCTTCATAAATCACGCACCCTTTACAAGTAATTTATTATTGTTAATTGACCATTATTAACATAATTTTTAGTTATTTTATATTAATTTTATAATTTATTGAATTTTATAAATTTTCATATTTAATTATAACATATGTATAAAAGATTTCCTAAGAATATATAGAAATTTTAACAATTTTTGTAGATTTTCTGAACTTATTCTTTAAATTTATATTTTTATAAAGAAACATCTGATTTTTTCATAAAATTTATAGATAAACTATTATTTTATGAAATAAATATATTAAAAGATATATATTTATTACATAAAATATTATAGTAGCACAAAATATTTAATCCATTTTTAAGATTCTAAAATTAATTATAACAATTTTTTAGTTTTTTTTATGTTTTTTTACAAATTATAATTAAATTATAATTTATTTGTTATATTTATTATTATAAACTATTTTATTAACTTTTTGTTAATATGTTTAAAATTAAAAATACTTTTAAATTTTAAATTTAAAAGTATTTTTATTATATATGATATTTTTAATCCAATAATAGCATAGCATTATTATAAAATGTATCTATCATACTTTTAGTAACTTTCATACATCTTTTTATTTTTCTTTTTGTTCTTCTATTTATATTAGGTTTCATAGATTCTATAGCTACCATAGTCACTGTTGCAGTCAAAACCATTTTTGCCATCACTTTTATTAATTTCAACTTTATCCCTCCTAAAAAATTTAATACATATCAAATCTAATAGTACTATTTTGTACGATTTTATCAAATTAATTCCTAAATAAATAAAATTTAAAATTAATAACCTAAGTTTTAATTATACTATGATTTATTGAATCCAATATAAGCTAAACATTTCATATAATATTTAATTAGTAATTTTTTTATACACTTCAAATCCACCTTTTAAATTTTTTACATTAAATCCTTTATCTAAAAGAAAAAGTGTTGCTCCAATACTAACTTTTCCGCTATTGCAATAAACTACAATTTCTTTATCTATATCTAAATTATCTGCCTCTATAGCTAAATTGGACATGGGAATGTTTATCGCTCCTTTAATATGATCTTCATTATATTGAACTCTACTTCTAACATCCAATACAACTATATTTTCTTTGCTAATTATTTTTTCCATCAATTGTTTAACGTCTATATTATTCATATGTTACCATCCACCTTATACTTTTATTATTCATTATCTAATTTAACAAATTCTATTAGCAAATTAATTAGCTCCTGTTTTTTTAGTTTATTAAGTTTTGACTTTAATTTGTCTGTCCCTAAATTCAAATAAATTTCTTTTATTTCTTTTCTTTTAATTATTAACTCATTTCTATCTAACATATCTATTGAATTTTCTATTTCTATATTATTTTCTTTGGACGGTTCCTTAATATTTTTTATATTAAAATGATACCTTTCATTAGTTATCCCTTTTAATTTTATTTCTTCTTCTATACCACTTACAGCTATTTCATTTTCTTTTATATATTTATTTACTGCATCAGTTAATGGCACTCCAATTGCTTTTTTAGCTATACTATCAGTTATTTCATTGTATACATCCCCTGTATGGCTATCAACTTTTACAAATACAATTTCTATTTTATCTTCATTAATATATTTATTTATAGCATTATAATACTCTTTTGATGATGAATCTTTTCTCTCCCAAGTTCCTAATGCATGATGATATATTCCTTCATAATCATGAAATATAACTATTTTTTTTTCTCCTTTTAACTTAGCATATTCTACTGCTTGTATCGTAGCCTTTAGTTCTCCTGCAATTTGTCTTATTTGTTTTTGAGATGTATCCTCTGATGCACCACTTTCCATATACTCTATAACATTATTTTTAACTGCCACTAACCCATAAGAAAATTTTTCACTACTTGAATTATAACTTCCATCTACATATATATGTAATATATCCATTGGATATTTATCTACCCCTTTTTTTAAAAGTTTTTTATCATTACTCAAATAGTCTTTTGCCTCTTGTAATATTTCAAAACTCTTATACTGTGCTCCTTTTACGCCCTTTATTAACCTTGAACATTCATTCCAATTGTCTACTATGATGTTTTTCACTTCACAATTTTTCAAATTATCATATCCATATTTAATTGCATATACTTTTTTTATTTTTGCCATATTCTAGCTCCTTACTTATAACATTTTCTATATGGTATTTTAATATATTTACATAAATGCTCCAATAATAATAACATCAGTTTTCCTTAATAAGTTTATTTCATAATAACTTCCTAGTACTTTTTCATTATTTTCACACATAACTCTTATTATTGGTCTATCCGGAAACCCCTGATTTTGTCTTACTACAAACCCACTATAGCCATTAGAAAGTTTTACTCTACAGCCTAAGGGATAAATAGAAAATACATTTTTAAATTTTTTAACAACATCTTTATCAAAACTTGTTCCTGATCCTGATAATATCATTTCATAAGCATCTGCTGGATTAAATTTTTTTCTATAACTTCTATCACTAGTTAACGCATCAAACACGTCACAAACCGCTGTTATTTTGCTGTATATACTTATTTGTTCATCTTTTAACCCATATGGGTATCCAGAACCATCTATTTTTTCATGATGTTCTAATATAACCCGTAACGCTGAATTTGATATATTAAAGCTTTTTTTTATGGCCTCTCCACCATATATAGGATGCTTTTTTATTTCTTCAAATTCTTCCTTTGTTAATGGACCTTTTTTGTCTATTATATTTATAGGAACCTTTACTTTTCCTATATCATGTAATGTACTGCCTATAACTAATTCATTCAACATATCCCTATTCATTCTAAATGCTAACCCCATAAATGCAGCATTAGCACCTGTATCTACGCTATGAAGCATAGTATAATTATCATGTGTCTTTATCTCATATAGACTCTTATTTATGTCTTTTAACTCAACTATATAGTCTATCATTTCTTTAACACTTTCAACATATTCCTTCACATGTGTTTGGGGTAATGATCCCACATTTTTCATAACCTTCCCTAAACACTTAATTATATCTTGTTTTAACCCACTCAACATTGTATCTTCTATTTCTATATCTTCCAGTCTTTCATCTTTTACATATATATATATAACGCCTAAAGATTCAAGTCTATTTATATATTGATTTGTTAGTTTTACTCCTGATTTCAATAAAATCCTTCCACTTGTATCCAATATGCTTTTCCCTAATATTTCATTTTCTTTCACATTGGTTATTAACTCAAAACGCATACCATTCCCCTACTCATATTTATATATTTCACAAATAAAAAATAGTAAAAGATAGCAGTAACTCTACTATCTTTTATTGTCTATTATAATATGTCTAATAATTATTCTATTATTGTTTTCTTAACTTTTTTCTTTCAATAATAATTATTATAAAAGTTATTATTGCTCCAACGATTCCACCTATTATATGAGCTGTTATATCTATATTAGGCACAAAAAAACCTATTAATAAATTTACAACTATTACTTCTGTTATTCCTCTTAATACAGTTTTCCCAAAGATTTTTTTATTTAAAAATACAATAATTAATAAAGAACCTAAAAGTCCAAATATAGCTCCAGATGCACCTACAGATATACCTACTCCAAGTTTTACATTAGCAACTACATAACTTCCATATGATGCAAAAATCAAAGATAAAATATATATTATTATAAATTTGCCTTTTCCTAATATTTTTTCAACAATACTTCCTATGGCATTCAATGCAATCATATTCAATGTTAAATGCAATATTGATGCATGTAAAAATCCAGCAGTAAACAGCCTATAATATTCTCCATTTTTAACCAAAAGATTCACCATGCCACCAAGTACAATAATTGCTCTCGTATCTATATTTAATATTCCACCATGAAAATAATAAAAAGACGTAAATGCAGTGATAATATACATAATAATGTTTATCATTATCAGTAAATATGTTACACTAGGACCTTTTTTAAAATTTTCTAGGACCTGCTCTTTGTTTACTTTCATACACTCACTCCTAAATTTTGATATTATAATAAATCTTTATCCTATAAATGCTCTTTCAATAGAACATCATAACTAAACTACAGCTACAATAACTAAATTTAGTTCTTTTAATAAATCAATTTCATAAAACTTGATGGGCATTCCAGTTTTATAATCATATAACATCCTAATAATTGGTCTATCAGGAAAATTTTCATTTTGTTTTATTACATACCCTTCTCTTCCATCTGATAATTTTACACAACTCCCTAATGGATAAACAGAAAACACTTTTCTAAAGGTTCTTACAACATCTTCATCAAAACTTCTTCCAGAATCCGATAATATAAGTTCATAAGCCTCCTTAGGTGAAAATCTTTTTCTATAGCTTCTATCACTACTTACAGCATCATAAACATCACATACAGATACAATTTTAGCTTTTTTATTTATTTGTAAATCACTTAACCCATATGGATACCCTTTTCCATTAACTTTTTCATGATGTTGCTCTACAATTTTTAATGCACTTTCTGGTATAGCTATATTTTTTCCTAAGATTTCTATGCCATATAATGGATGTTTTTTTATTTCTTCAAATTCCTCTGCCGTTAATGGACCTTTCTTATCTATTACTGATATTGGAACTTTTACTTTCCCAACATCATGGAGTATACCACCTACTACCAAATCATTTAATTCATTTTTCTTAAGTCCAATACCAATTCCCATAAATGCCGCCATCACACCAGTATCTACACTATGTATCATAGTATAATTATCATAGGTCTTAATATCAAATAAACTTTTATTTATATCTCCATCATCTAATATATAGTTAATTAAATCTGTCACCCTATTTAAATATTCTTTTGTGGTTGTTTTATTAAACATTCCTACATTATTCATAACTTTATTCAAAGATTTAACCGTGTCTTGTTTTAATACATTTAATTTACAGTCTTCAACATCTACATCATCTAACCTTTTATCTTCAATGTATATATAATAAACTCCTAATTTTTCAAGATTCTTTATGTATCTTTTTGTCAATTTAACTCCAGATTTTAATAGTATTCTACCATCATTATCAAATACAGTTTTACCTAAAACCTCCGAGTCGGTTACATTTCCAATATACTCTAAACGCATCTTTCCCCTACCCTAACACCTTTAAATTTATTTTTAACCTATTTTCATAGTTTCTATTTCACTAAAAGCTTTCTCCATCTCTTGTTTTATTAATAAACATATTTTTTCTAATTTTTCTTTTATTATTTCATGTTCTTCATCATATTGGAATTTAATTATCCATGTAGGGTTATATTCTTCATCGTACACCTCTATATTAAATCCTTTCTCTTCAAATTTATCTTCATTAAAAACATCATATATCGCTGTGTATTCCCACTCTTCTACATCCTTTTGGGTATCGAAGTATAAATTTATTTCGTCACCATCATAAAATAATTTGGTAACATATTCAGCCCCTTCCCCCACTTCATAACTTCCTAATTCCTTAACTAAATAATTTGTTTCTTTTTCTCTTTCCATAAGTACTAAAGATGAAAATTCCATTTAAAATACCTTCCTTTATGCATATTTTGTATTATATTTAATATTATATTTAATGTGAAAATTATATTAGAGGTGATTTTTATACGTCTCAAACTTAATAACAGTTATAAATTAAATAAGTATATCCTTATAACATTATTTTTAATTGTAATACTATTTCTTTCATTAACTGTTTATAATAATTATTGTGAAAATAATTGCAAAGATATAAACTATGCCATAAAAAAATATACCACTAAAGGTCTATTTAATAAATATAAACTATTCAAACTTGAAAGTTCTACTATAGAGTTTATGGATAATCGTATTGCAATTGTTAAAGTAACAGGAATTATTGATAAAGCACCTTATAACATTATTGAATACAAACTAGAACTTCAACTAAATAAAAATGGTATATGGAAGGTAGTTCAATACTATCTTCCTTAAATAAATTTTTACTTCTCACTTATTTTATTACATTCCTTACATATTCCATTTTTTACATTTATACATTGATCTGTAATTATTACACCTGTTTTCAATCTAATATATTCCCTAAGCTTAGGCATAGGACATTCAATTTCAAAAGCTTTATTACATCTCTCACAAATTATAGTGTGCATATGAATATCCTCTTGAATAGAATAAACATATATATTATTGTCTAAAATATCTTTTTCAATTATATTTTTATTTACTAATACATCTAAATTTCTGTATACAGTTGATAAATCTATTCCTATTAATGTTTTTCTAATATTTTCCCATATTTCATTAGCAGATAAACATTTATCTGATTTAAAAAGCAACTCTAATATACTAACTCTAGCCTTTGTAACTTTTAAATTTTTTTCTTTAAGATCTTTACATACATCCAATATATCACCTTAATTCTTTTTTAAATATATTATTTAACTAATATACTTACAATAATTATATCATTTTAGACATATTTTAAAAATAACAGTTCAAAAATTCCAAGTATATTTGTGTAAATAAACGTTATGGATACCGTTATGTATATTCTTACACATATATTACACAAAATTTCAAAGAACATTAATCTATTATTTAATATTATATAAGGATATAAATTATATTCATTAGTATATTTTACACATCTTTCTTTAACTAAACAACAAATTCCATAATTATAAATTATTATGTTTTTTTACTAATAAAAAATATTAATAAAAAACTGTTTCAAAATAGAAATCTACGTCCTACTTTAAAACAGTCATTATTATATGTACTTATACTATCATCCCTATTATAGCTGCAGTTATTAATGTAGATATAGTTCCCGAAAGCAAAGCTCTTAATCCATTTTTTGTAACTTCTTCTCTTCTTTCAGGTGCTAAAATCGAAAATCCTCCAATTTGGATACCTATAGATGATAAATTAGCAAAATTACATAACGCAACTGATAATACAGCTATAGTTCTTGGTGAAAGTGTATTTATTATAGATGACATATCACTAAATGCAACAAATTCATTTACTGCCATCTTAGTCCCAATCAAAGAAGCAAAACTTGCTGCTTCGCTTGAAGGAATATGGAATAATATACTTAATGGTCTTAGTAAAAATCCCAATATAGATGTTATACTTAACCCTACTACACCCAAAACACTGTTTATCAATGCCATTAATCCTATAAAAGCTATAAGACTAGCACCAACATTTAATGCTAACTGTAATCCTTGACCTGTACCTTCACCTATTGCATCAAATACATTTTTTGCTGTACTATTTTCTATTTTTATATCCTTAATCTCAACATCTTCTGCTTCTGGATATAATATTTTAGAAACCATAAGAGTACTAAATGGAACGGAAAATATAGCTATAAGAAGATACTTTGAATCTATTCCCATCATAGAATATCCTCCAAGTATAGCTGCTGATGCACTACCAAATCCTGCTGCCATTACTGCAAATAATTCAGATTTGGTCATAGATTTCAAATAAGGTTTTATAAGTATAGGTGCTTCTGTACCACCTAAAAATATATTACCTACTGCATTGAAACTTTCACCTAAAGTTGTACCCATAATTTTTGATACCGCTTTACCAACTATATTAACTATAATTGGTAGAATTTTAAGATAATATAGCAAAGAAACTAATGCTGAAGTAAATACTATTAGTCCTAATACATTAATAGCGAATACAAATCCTAAAGATAAATCTCCAAATACAAATTTTATACCCTCAAATCCATTGTTAAATATACTATTTAGTCCATTTGCTATTGCCATCAAAATTTTCTGGCCTATTGACACTTTTAATACAAAAATTGCTAAAAATACTTGAACTAAGATTCCTGGAATAATTATTTTATACTTTATTGCTCTTCTATTATTTGAAAATAAAACAGCTAAACATAATAACAAAATTATAGCAATTAATCCAAATAAAATATTTACCATAAAAATACCTCCTATATTTTAAATAATTTATAAAACTCCACTAACTAAAAAAGATAATAGTTTAAACTATTATCTTTCTTAATTTAAAGTTAGAATTTTAATAATGAAATTCTAACTTATTTTATCACAAAAAAGTTTATTAACCTTATTTTAAAATTATTAAAAAATATAAGAAAAATGAATTTTCATTTAACATTTTAAATATTCAATTTTATCTTAAATAATATAATTTATCTTTATATAAACTATAATTATTTTGCTTCTTTTAATACTTCTACTAAGAAATTAAACATTCTTTCTGTTGAAGATACAATTAAATGTTCACCTGGTGTATGCACATCAAATATATTTGGACCAAAAGAAATCTGATCTAATTCTCCATTAAATTTATCTCCTATTAATCCACACTCAAGCCCAGCATGTATTGCTGTTATTTCTGCTTCTTTATTAAACATTTCTTTATATACTTTTGTAAATATATTTCTTATTGCTGATTCTGATTTATATTGCCATTCTGGATAATCTGCTTGAAAATCAATAGTTCCACCTATCATTTCTGTTAAAACTATCATTTCATCACATATAGCTTTTTTTAATGATTTAACAGAACTTCTTACAGCGCTGTCAAATTTAACAGAGTTGTTTTCAGTTGTAACAACACCTATATTTGTTGAACTCTGAACAAGACCATCTATAGCCATACTCATGGTTTGAACTCCATTAGGAATTAAAAATAACATTCTTAACACTTTTAGAGTTGAATCTAAATCAAAAACTTTTTCTATATTTTCTGTAGATTTTTCACAAATTAATTCTATATCATCATCTATTCCTTGGAATTCATTTTTAAATATTTTAAACCATTCTGAAACTTTGACTTCTACTTTAGATATATCTTCTTTAGAAACTTCTATAGTTGCTTCTGCTTCTCTTGGAATAGCATTCATCTTAGCTCCACCATTTATATCAGCTAATTTGAAATCTATAATAGAATTTAAATCCATTAAAAATCTTCCTATTAATTTATTAGAGTTTCCTCTTTCTTTATTAATCTCCATTCCAGAATGTCCGCCTTTTAATCCTTTTACAGATATTTTCAGCAATTCTTTATCACTACATAATTCTTCTTTTTTAACTGGTATTGAAATATCTACTCTAACACCACCTGAACAACTTACTAAAAATTTACCTTCTTCTTCTGAATCTATATTTATAAGTGTTCTTCCATCTAAATTTTCAGGATTTAAACTCATAGCACCACCCATACCAGTTTCTTCTTCTGTAGTCACTACTAATTCTATTGGTGGATGCTGTATTTCATTTGAATCTAATATTGCTAAACCAAAAGCTACTGCAATTCCATTATCTGCCCCTAATGTAGTTCCATCCGCTTTTAATATATCCCCTTCAATAATAAAGGCAATAGGGTCCTTTTCAAAATCATGTTCTGTGGATTTATTTTTCTCACAAACCATATCCATATGACCTTGAAGTATTATTCCTTTTGAATTTTCATATCCTTTTGTTGCTGGTTTTTTAATTATTATGTTTAAAGCATCATCTTGAATAACTTCTAAATTTCTCTCTTTTGCAAATTTTACAAGCCAATCACTTACTGCTTTTTCATTACCAGATCCTCTTGGAATTTCATTCATTTCTCTAAAAAACTTAAATGCTGAATAAGATTTTAATCCTTTTAATTTATTAATCATTCTCTTCATCCTCTCTTATAAAAAAATCATCTTTAATCCAAATAAAATTAATATCACCCCACCTATATAGTTTGCATATTTACCTATTAAATTTATTCTGCCTAAATATTTTGAAATTATGAAGGATATTACACTCATAATTAAAGCAATGCTTCCAATAATTAAACTATATATCATTAAAATACCATAAGTAATATTTATTAAAGTTATAAAACCTACAACCATTGCATCTATACTCACTGATATTCCAATTATAAAGTATATTTTTCCACTTAGCAGTGGATATTCTCCTTGGTTTTCCATGCCCTCTTTGATCATCATTATACCAACTATAGCTATAACCATTCCACTTATAATAGTTGGTACTGTTATTATATTGTCTGAAAAAGTTTTTCCAAGGCTTCCACCTATGAAGGAAAATAAGAATTGAAAGAAACCAAAGGATAATGTTAAACAACATTTATCTTTCATTTCTACCTTCTCATTTAAACCAATTCCAAATGCTACTGCTGATGCATCTAATCCAACAGCAATGGCTATCCAGAAAAGTTGAATAATGCTCATCTAAGCCTCCATTTAATTAATTAGTAAACATGAAAAACTACGTATATAAGGCTCTAATCTAAAGTTTTATTATATACATCCATAACTCTAGAAATCTTTATATAAATAAAAAACTATATTAGTGACTAGCTTTTTACTATTCTTAATTTAAATCAAAATTTTCATTTATAATTTTTCATTTAAACTTGTATCCCTATATACATATATATATATGTATATTTATTATAATAATAATTATTATGATTTATTGAGTAATTATTGTCAATAATATAATAAAAGTATATAATTTTCCTAGGCTCTTAATAATGAGGTGTTAATTTATGCTTTCAATTTACAAAAGTGAGCTTAGCGGTAATTTAAATAAAATAAATACTATTCAAAATGGATGCTGGATTAATATGATTAACCCCACTGATGAAGAAGCTCATTTTGTATCTAGTAAACTTAATATTCCATTAGATTTTTTAAAAGCAGCGTTAGATGAAGAAGAAGGATCCCGTATTGAAATTGAAGATGGTTGCATTTTAGTTATTATTGATATTCCTATTACTGATATAGATGATAACTCGTTAACTTATGATACTTATCCTTTAGCAATCATACATTCAAAAGATACTATAGTAACTGTATCTCTTAAAGATAGTAATATAATATGTGATTTTGAAAAAGGAAAAATCCAATCTTTTTATTCCTTTAAACGTTCAAGATTTATGTTGCAAATTTTATTTAGAGCAGCTAAATATTTCTTATTATATCTAAGACAAATAAATAAAAAGAGCCTATTAGTAGAAAAGAGTCTTTATAAATCAATAAGAAATAGGGAACTTTTTCAACTTTTATCTTTACAAAAATCACTAGTATATTTTTCAACATCTTTAAAATCTAATGAGGTTACATTGCAAAAGTTACTTAAATTAGAAATGTTAAAAAAATACGATGAAGATACTGATTTATTAGAAGATGTAATAATAGAAACTCGTCAAGCAATTGAAATGTGTAACATATATAGTGATGTTTTAAGCAGTACTACAGAAACTTTTGCTTCTATTATTTCTAACAATCAAAATATGGTTATGAAATTTTTAACATCTGTTACAATTGTACTTTCTATACCAACCCTTATTTCTGGTGTATTTGGTATGAATGTTAGTGGAATCCCATTCACTGATGGTAAATTTGGTTTTTTTATCACTGTATTAATAATATTAGTTATTACTGTATGTGTAGCACTACTTTTCAATAAAAAAGATATGTTTTAATTAATTATAAAAGTTATTTATCCTTAAAATAATTAATTTTTAAAGATAAATAACTTTTATAACTTAAAAGCAGTTTAAATTATAAAAAGCTTTTGCTATAATTGGTATAATATCAAATTCCAAGTTTACTTTTAAAATAATTATTTGAAAACTTGGATACTTAAAATAGTGAGACATCCTCGGAAACGCTTAAAATTCAACACAATATTTTGTATGAAAATATTTTTAAATTATTGAATAAATTTAAATGCGAGATTGTTTTTCTATATTTATCTAATAAATTTTATAAGGAGGTGTACATATTGGTAAATAAAAAACCTATATATTATCTAGTAATTTTAAATCTAATATTATTAGGTATATTTTTATTAACAAAAGTTAATTTCATATTAACTCCACTTGTAAGCTTAAAGGATGCTATGCTGATACCTATGATATTAGCTATATTTCTTTACTATATTCTAAGACCAATAAATAGATTTTTAAAAGATCATAATGTACCTAATGCTTTAGCAACGATTATAACTATAGTTTCTATAATAGTTTTAATTGTTATGATGAGTATATTTACAGGCTCAGTAGTAGCTAATGAGGGCGCTTCACTAATAGAATCTTTAAATCAAACTTTAGAAAATTTGGCTAATAAGTATAGCTATTTATTTCCACAACTAAATGATATTCTTAAATTTAATGATATGCTAAGTAGATTATCATCATTTATAACAACCTCATTTTTAGATATTAGTATGGGTGCCTTTTCTGTAGTTGGCTCTGTAGGTAACTTTTTTGCGCAACTTATATTAATTCCTATAATAATGTTTTACATATTAAAAGATGAATATAGGATATATAACTCCCTTTGCAATTTTTTACCTAGCAAATCTAAAACATTTATCATAAAAATTCTTAAAGACATTGATACTGTTTTAAAACAATACATTTCTGCTCAAGTAATGGTAGCATTTATACTTGGCAGTTTAATGTTTATTGGTTATTTGATACTTGGAATGCCTAACGCTTTCGTATTATCTTTCTTTTCATTTATAACCTCATTTATACCTTTTTTAGGTGCAGTACTTGGAGTATTTCCAGCACTAATCTTAGCATTAGGTATGGGTTTCCCTATGGTTATAAAAGTAGTACTATTAGCGATAATTGTTCAGCAATTAGAGGGAAATGTAATAACTCCTAATATAACAGGAAACCAACTTAACATGTATCCTTTAACAACTATAATTGTTATTACTGCTAGTGTATATTTTGGAGGTTTTTTTGCAGCATTTGTTGCAGTACCTATATATAATATATTTAAAGTTTTAATTATTAACATTTGGAACTTTACAAAACAAACTAAAACTAAAAAGATCTTAGACAATAAGAATTCAATATAAAAAAACAGAATGACTTTTTACTTGTCATTCTGTTTTTTTATTTATATTATAATGCACATCTATCACAAGGATCAGATTTCCCCTTATCTTTTGCTTCTTTTAATGTTCCCATTAATATGTTTTTACTGTTTTTAAGACTAGAACAACCTTTATCTAAATGATATGATTTTCCTTTTTCAGTAAAATAAACCTTCATATCATCTTCATTCTTATTTTCTGATATACTATCTGCCTCTATATCTTTTTCATCATTTTGTTCTAGGTTAACTTTTGCACCTTCACTATAAGTTCCATTATTTTTATCAAAACTAATATTTTTACCATCACTGGTAGCAATTATTGTACCCTCTTCATCTGTTCTATGTACTATAATATCTCTATTTTTCATTTTATTTATAGTTTCTATATGTGGATGACCATAATCATTGTTTTTTTCACAACTTATAATTGCATACTTAGGATTTACCTTATCCAAAAACTTATCACTAGAAGAAGTACGTGATCCATGATGTGCTAACTTTAAAACATCCGCACTTAAATCTATTCCACTTTTAAGCATATCATTTTCTGAAAGAGTTTCTGCATCTCCAGCAAATAGAAAACTTGTATCTTCATATTGAATTTTTATAACTATAGAAGACTCATTGGCATCTTTATAATCTTCTGCTGGTGCAATAATTGTAGCCTTTGCTGAACCTATATTAAAAGTATCCCCTACCTTAGGTGCTATAGGTTTTAATCCCTTTTTATTTAAAGAATTTACAACATCTTTAAAAGTTTTAGTTGTAGCTGTCTTTTTAGGCATATAAACAGTACCAATTTTAAAATTATCTATCACATAATCCAAAGCTCCTATATGGTCTTCATGTGGATGCGTTCCTACTAAATAATCTATTTTTGATACATTCATCTTTTTTAAGTGATTTTCTACTATTTTTCCATCATCATTATTTCCTGCATCAATTAACATAGTCTCATTTCCACATTGTATTAAAATACTGTCTGCTTGTCCTACATCTATAAAACTTACAGTTAAATTATTTTCTTTAGTGTTTTTGTTATCTGAAATATCCCCTTCTATTTCACAACCAATCATTAAAAAACTTACCATAAACACTAATAGCAAGCTTATTATAGTTCTAATTTTCCACTTATTCTTCATTTGTTTAACTCCTCATCTTCCGTATATAATAATTAATTTATCTAAAACATTATATCATAAACCTAATTATATATAATTCTGTTTTTTAAATAGTAAAACCTATAAGTACATTATACGCAGTATATACAAATAATCCTGCTATTATCCAAAATATTACCCATAAAATTAATTTTATATTTATTTTTTTCATAATATCACCTCAAAACAAAAGAAATATACTTAATACAGTATATTTCTTTTATTCGCAAAACATGTTATTTGATTTTAAATAATTTCAAATAGTATAAGGTTGTTTCCTATTATTTCATAACTATTTTCATACTCTTTTTCACTTAAATCCTCTAAATTTATAGCCCTTATTTTATCTTCATATACAGACTCTAATATCATATTATTATCTATAATTTTTATAAACTCTTCTTTTTCCCATTTAGATGCTACTTTTTTATTACTTTTTTCACAATAAAAAACATTTTCTCCTTTTAACTTTTTAAAGATTAATTGTTTACTATTAATGTCATAAACTGTGTATTTTCTGCCTTCTTTGTCTACTTCAATATTATACTCTTTAATCTCACTTATATGAAATTTTTCTTTACCTATTTCATAAATTTTTTCAATATTATTTTTGAAATCAGTGGCTTTAAAATAAATGTTATCATTATCCATTTCTAAAAATCTTACTCCAATATTTTCTGTACACTCCATTATAGGTATTACCTTTAAACTTTCTTCATTATTTTTAACATCTTCTACTAATTGACTCACATTAATTCTCATTAAACTAACACCATAACCATCTTTATGAACATGTAGCTTTACTGAATTATCGTTTATATTTTGATCTGTTTCAAAAACTATCCATTCCTCATTATTATACTTGTAAACTTTAAAATATCCACCATCTTCAAGCCTAATTACATTATCTTTTATAACATATGTCTTTCTTTCAATTAAATCTATTAAATATAAAATTCCATCTTCTTCATATATAGATTCATACATATCTTCATCATCTTTATAATCTTCTCCGTAAGCTAAGACATATCTGCTGTTTAACATATTTATTATTCCACTTTTATCAAAGCTATATAACTTTTCTACAGCACCATCTTGAATAGAAATCTTATAAAAATCATAGTAATTAGAAATTCCTAAAACATTAGTATAAATATATCCATCCTCTACAATAGTACTTAGTGTAGTTGCAAAATCATACATTGGTATGCCGTACTTATTTAGTTTTATAATGCTATCTTTGATCAAATCATATTTATAAAAATTAAGATAGACATTTCCACATTCTTTATTCATATGTCCAAATATAAACTCTTTATCATTTACTTTTGTCACATTTCCAAAGTAGAAGTCGTATTTTCTTAAATCAACTATTTTCATTGACTTCATCCCCTTTATAATATATATTCATTTATATCATTAACATATATTTACTATTTTAAACCATCTATTTTAATTTATTGTAAAAATTTTAATTCACTATATTCTCAAATTTTATTCTAATTTTAAATTTGCTATAATATAAAAAAACTGTTTTAAAGTAACATTTTAATTCTACTTTAAAACAGTTTTTTATAACTATATTTTTAATTGTTTTCTATCATTAAAAAAGTCTTTATAACTCATATATGTAGCTATCATTGTGGATATCGATGATGAAGATAGAATCATAAAAGTAACCATTATTTGAAATTTAATTGCTATAAGTGGAGCAGTACCTGCTAAAATAAGTCCAGTCATCATTCCTGGCAATGAAACTATTCCTAAAGTTTTAGCTGAATCAATAGTTGGAGATAGTGCCATTTTTATGCTTTCTCTCAAAATATCTCTAGACGCTTCTTTAATATCCGCACCTAAAGACAATTTAACTTCTACTTCTGATCTTCTTATATTAAAAGAATTAATTAAATTTCTATAACTTAATCCAATAGCCACCATAGAATTGCTTACCACCATACCTGCTATAGGTATAACTTCATTAGGTCTAAATACTATAGCTTTTGATGCTACAAGTACAGTAATAGTTACTATGGTTCCAGAAACCATAGATATAAAAGATATTAAAACCACATTTTTTATTCCTTCACCTCTTTTTTTAGTGTTTATAGCTGCGTTTATAATCATAATTAATATTAACAAAATTGTAAAAATTGGCTTTTCCAACCCAAATATTATATCTAAAATATACCCCACTATGACCAATTGAATAATTGCTCTTAAAATACTTATCAATATTTCTTTTTCTAAATTTAAATGTTCTTTATAAGATATAAATATAGGTATTGCAACCAAGCATGATGCTATAATAAGTGACATTGTACTCATTATTTAATAACCTCCATTCTATCTATTTTTCCTTCTGAAACCAATATTCTTTTATTAAAAATGCTAGTGCTTTGTTCTAAGCTGTGAGTAACCCATAAAACAGTTAGCCCTTGAATATTTAATTCTTTAATATAATTTTCAACACACTTAGAATTTTCTTTATCTAAAGCTGACGTAGCTTCATCTAATAACACTATTTCGGGTATATAAATTAAATTTCTTATAATTGAAACCCTTTGCTTTTCTCCACCAGATAAATTAACTATATCTTTTTGTAAAAATTCCTCTTCTAGATTAAACTTTTTAAGTAGCTCTATAACCCTATATCTATCAAAAGGTTCTTTACGTACCTTAAATGGAAATTCTAAATTATCATAAACACTTGTACCAAATAAATATGGTAATTGAACACAATAACTTATTTGTTTTCTAATTTCTAAAGGATTATAGTTTAAATAATTCTCTCCTTTAAAATATAATTCCCCTCTATTTATCGGTAATAAGTCCGCACAAATTTTAAGCAATGTACTTTTTCCACTTCCCGATGGCCCTATAATGGATATACAATCCCCTTTATCCACATTAAAGGTTGCTCCATTAAGTATATTAGTATTTTCTCTTTTGTAATGCACATCTTTTACACTTAGTATTTTCATAAGTTCCCCCTGTATTTATTACAATAAATTTAAACATACATTTATTATACATTTATTATCTATAAGTTAAAAATATTGCTTTTTGTGTATTAACAAATTTAAAGCTAAGAATCCTGTCTTTATCTGATTCTTAGCTTTAATATTAGTTATTATAGTTTTTATTGGATTTAAAATTATGTTTTATCAATTATTTTAAATATCTATATGTACACTTAATTACTCATTCCAATAACCATGCCTACTACATAAGGTACTAACCAAACTAACCAAACAAATATACTAAACTTATGAAATGATACTTTTTTATCTTTATCATCTTTATATAAAACCCATGTTGCCCATAAAGCATGAAATAACATTAGAAATATAGCTAAAGCCCCTGTAATGCCATGTATGTTTTGAGATATTGTTGAGATACTGTTTGTTTGAGATTTGGCTATCTGCCCCATGGTTAATGTACCTACTGTATCACATACTAACCCTAACCAAAATATAACCACATGCTTTTTTTGAAGCATTTTAGACTTTCTTTCCCCAAATACACCTGTAGTATAAAATACTAATGCCAATGTAATTGTTATTATTGCAAAAATTAATTTTATATCCATTATTCTTCACTCTCTTTCATTTTTTTAGATAATAATTTAAGAGCTTCTTCTATTTTTTTATGCTCTTCAATACTTAAACTTTCAAATAGCTTATCAAAAGTATTGTTTATAGATGTTCTAAATTCTTTAGCAAACTCTAATCCTTTTTCTGAAAAAACTACATATGTATTTCTTTTATCTTTATCATCTTTAATTTTTTTTACATACCCTGCATTTTCTAACCTTTGTACAATTCCCGAAACAGTTCCTTTTGCTAAAGACATTTCCTCACATAATTGAGAAATAGTAATCTTTTTTTTATGACCTATTAATTTCATTACCATAATCTGTTGATGTGTTAGTCCACATGGTTTTAAACTATTACTAATGCTATTAGTTGTCATTGAATATATTTCTTTAATCAACATGGCTATTTGAAAAGAATTCATAGTGTCTTTCATAAAATACCCTCCTTTTAGTTCGCATAAGAACTAAATAGTTCCTATGCGAACTATTATACTCCTATAATTATTTTAGTCAATATATTTAATGAAATTTCACAGAAACTATTGTATAAAAAAACATCAAAGATTCTTCTTTGATGTTTAACTAATAAATTTCAAATCAATTATTACTATTTTTTAAATTTTCTATTCTATATCCTATTTCTTTATTAGCTAATTTATATCCTTCATAAACCATATCATCTTTTGTAATATTCTTTCCAATTAGTGAATCTATCGTTATTTGATCCCTATTAGGAAAATATTTTTCTAATAACTTTTCTTCTATTTTTTCTTGAGTAGCCAAGGAATAATCATCTAATATGTGTTTAACACTAAATCCTACTTTTCTTAAAGCTCTGCCAACTAATATACTGCGATGACACCTTATAGGATCTTGCATCGCACCTAAAACTGCTACATTATATCCTTTTTCACACCCTAGTTTCAATCTTTCAATTCCTTTTTTAAATTCATCTTCATAAATAACTTTTTCAAAATCTGCATAACCTTCTTTGTTATATGAAGTTTTATTTTCTCTTTTTGCGCTTAACTCTTTTGCCATATAAATATAAATAAAACCTGCATCTTTTAAAGATTTTTCTATAACCTCTTTATTAAATTGAACATTATATTTAGAGTAAGGCGTTCCCCTAATATCTACTACACAATCAATTTTAAAGTATTTTAACATATTTATCAGTTTTTCCATCGTATAATTTGAATGACCAATTGTAAAAATATTCATTGCTATCTCCCTATTATTTTCATATACAACTACTTAATGTGCTATAGGGTTCCAAATTAAATCTTAAACTTATTCATTTATCAAATGAGAAAATTCAAATTAATGTTTTATCAATAACTAACAAATTATTTTAGTTAAAAGTTAAGAGTGAATAGTGATCAGTTGTGGTTATTGCTACTCACTTCGTTCCTAGTAATTCTCAACGTACCTTTTTATAAATTTGCAAAGCAAATTATATTGATAGATTTTTTAAAATCATTTTTAGAAAGTGGTTGCCACTTTCATCCTAAATTCATAATTCTTAACTAAATATATTTGCACTTATTTTTCTCAACTGATAACAAAAATTTGATGAATAAATTTAAATTTGAGCTTGTTTCCCTATATATAAGGTTCTAAAATTATTCATTTATCAAGTTAAAAAACTTAAATTAATATTTGATTATTAATTAATAATTTTTTAGTTTCCCTATAACACTACACAATTTTAATTAAATCTGCTAATTTATAATAATAGTTTTATACAATTATTATTTTTTTATTACTTTTGTTATATTATATTTTATTTTTAAAATTAATTCTATCTCATTAAGTAGAGTGTTATTTTCAATAAATACATTTCAATTAAAATAAGGGCACTTTTCAGTGCCCTTTACGATCAATATATTAAAATTTAAACTCTAGCCTATTTTTCTATTAACTTTAACACACTTTTCTAACGTCCTGCAGTATATACATATTTAAGATCTGAAGCTCCAACTCCAAATGTTGTATTAGACACGCTTTTAACATAATTACGAACATATGTATTTTTAAATCTATAAACCGTTGGACTTATTACACCATTTTCATATATTAACAATTTTTCTGCTTCTTTAAACAGCTCTGTTCTCTTACCTTGGTCAATTGTTTTACTGATTTCATCTATCATTCCATCATATTTTTCATTTGACCATCCAGTATTAGTTACCCCTGCTGTACTAGCCCACATATCAAAGAATGTCATAGGATCATTATAGTCTCCTGTCCATCCCATAGAAGCCATTTGATAATCTTGAGTTGATTCTCTAGTCTGAAATACTGCCCACTCAGTAAATTCAGATTCAATTTTTATGCCTAATACTTTTTCAAAATTTTGCTGTTCAAAATCAGCAAACTCCTTTGATTTAGCATCTGTACCTGATTGTAAAAACTTTATTGTATGTTTAGATGGGTCTGGATCCATACCTTCTTCTTTTAATCCTTCTATTAATAGTGCTTTTGGATCAGGGTTTTCCTTTGATAATTCTTCAACAGGATTATAGTTAACTTTGCTTCTAAACTCTTCCCCTCCAATTTGAACGGCTGGTGGACACCAAGCTAATGCAGGCTCTGCTAGACCTTTATATAATGTTTCACTCATACCTTCTCTATCTGTTGCAAGTATAAATGCTTTCCTTATTTTTTCATTTTTAAAATATGAATCATCCTGATTAAAAAACATATATGCTGATGATGCATCATATCCCTTTATTACTTCATATTGTCCACTTCCATCAAGTTTACTAACCCACTCTGGTTTTGTAACTCCAGCCATGTCTAGTGAACCGTTATAAAGTTCGTTCATTCTAGCTGTTTCTTCTTTTATAATTTTAAATGTTGCTTTTTCTAATTTAACATTTTCAGCATCCCAGTACTGTGGATTCTTTTCTAATTCAACCATATTATTATGAATCCATTGTTTTATAATAAACGGTCCAGAGAATACCATAGTATTTGATTCACTACCATATTTTTCACCACTTTGTTCAACTACATCTTTTCTTTGAGGCTGCATTACTTTAAAATATGTTAAATCTAAAAAATATGGTGTTGGATTCTCTAAAGTAAATTCTATAGTCTTGTCATCTATAACTTTAACTCCAACATCTTCAACTTTTGCTTTTCCTGCATTATATTCAGAAGCATTTTTTATTGGGAATAATAAGAAAGCATATGGTGATCCAATTTCTAAGTTTAATGTTCTAGTTATTCCATAATAATAATCATTTGCTGTTATTGGTTTTCCATCAGACCATTTCATATCCCTTAACTTAAATGTCCATTTTAATCCATCTTCTGATTGTTCCCAACTTTCAGCTCCTGCAGGTTTAACAACTTCTTTGCCATCTTCATCATTTTCAAGTCTAGTTAATCCCTCACCTACATTAGTTAAAATTACAGATGAATAAAGATCACTTGATTTAGATTGATCCAACGTTTTAGGTTCAGCAAGAAGTACTGTATTTAAATACTGCTGTTCGTCCATTTTAACTTCTTGTGAATTAGCATTAGTTTCATCTTTTTCAGTGTTGCTTCCACATCCAACTAATATTGATGATGCTAATGAAAGTGTTAGTATAGTTGCAATTAACTTTTTATTTTTCATAGATAACGTCCCCCTTTTTGTCATAAGTTAACTTATATAAATATTTCTTATTTAATAGATTATATTTTTAATCAAATCTAATCAAGTTTTATTTTTATGAATTTTGAAACAATTTTATAATAAAATTTTATTTTTTTAAATTTTAATGTAATTTAATGTATTTTTATTATTGTTTTTTGCATTTTTTGCAATATATTTTAATATAAATGTCATTTTTATACTTTTCTTCCTTAACAATTTCTTAAAATTTATTGTATTTTTTATAGTATTTTTACTTGTTAAAATACAAAATATTCCTCTAAAGTTATATTAATAAAATAAAAAAATAATTTTACATGGAATTCTGCAACAAGTATATGTTTTTTGAAGTTAAATAAATTTCAAATTTAACTTCAGATTCATAAAGTGGAACATTGTCATATTTTCATGAATATACTACGAATATAGCTTTTAATTGGAGGAATATAATGCATATACTATCTTCACTACTATTTTCTATTTCAGCAAATATAGATAATTTTGCTGTAGGAATAGCTTATGGAATTAAAAAAATTAAAATTAATATATTAAGTAATCTTTTAATAGCTATAATATCAGCTTTAGGGACTTTTCTTTCTATGTCTTTAGGTAAAGCTATAATTCATTTCATTTCAGCTAAGACAGCAAATATACTTGGAAGTGCTATATTAATATTATTAGGATTATGGTTTATATTAGAATTTTTTATAAAATCCTACTTTCAAAAGAAAAAGAAAAAAAATAAATTAGATAATATGATTGGTGAGTACAAAAACATTTTAGACAATCCTGAATTAATCGATAGTGATAATTCTTCATGTATAGATGCTAAAGAATCAATATTACTTGCATTCGCTCTTACCATAAACAACTTAGGCGTTGGAATTGGGGCAAGTATAACAGGTCTTAATATATTTTTAACTACTATTTTCACATTTATATTTAGCTTATTATTTATTACTTTAGGATATTTAATTGGTACTAGTTATCTCTCTAAATTATTTGGAAAGTATGCTTCACTTATATCTGGAGCAATAATTATATTTTTAGGTTGCTATGAATTATTTATTTAAAAATATATATTTTTTCTTGAAAGAAAACAAAAAAACTAATGTAGAAGCACAAGACAATCTTTTATTCGATATATTAATTTTAGTAATGTAACTCACTATATATTAATAAAAATAGGACTTTAAAAAAGTAAACTTTTAAAGTCCTATTTTTATACATTCATTAAAATTTTCAGTTCTTTATCATAAATTTTTTAAGTTACTTATTCTTTCCTATATTAAATTCATTATTTCTATTAATATCTTTAGCCCTATTAATTAATTTATTGTATAAATATATGTCCCTATCACTAAAATACTTTGCATTAAGTTTATCTATTTCAAACCATGCTACAGCACTATTTTCATCATCTTTTACTTTTAATCTTTCCTCTTCACTTACAATAAGAATATATGCTACAGATAGATGTACATGTGTATTAACATATTTCCCATTCTTTATATGTCCATCTACTGGTAAAACATCCAATGATACAATTTCACTTCCAAGTTGCTTTACATTATTAACTCCAGTTTCTTCTTTTGCCTCCTTTATAGCAACATGTAGAAAATCTTTATCTCCATCTACATGCCCTCCTGTCCAGGACCATGTTTTTCTTATATTATGGTGTATCATCAACATCTTGTTTAGATTCTCATTTAATATAAAACCTGAACTTGTAATATGTGCAAACTCATTTTCTCTAACTAAAATATTATGTGGGAATTTTTCTATGTACTGAAGAATTATCTTCTTATCTTGAATCTCTTGTTCATTATTAGGTGTAAATTTTTCAATTTGTTTTTTAAAATTCATTTTCTATCCCCCTATACTCTTATATTATTATAATTATAACATCTTTTACAAGTAGCTTTTACTTTTCTGAAATTCATAAATAAAGACATGTTATTCTAAATTTATTTTTAAAGCTATTTGTTTTTAAACGTTTATAACACAAAAGACCGATAGTTTTATGATTAATCATATAAATTAACTATCAGTCTTATTTGTAGAGCTTTTTATACCTCTGTAAATTCCATATTCTCAATATTTATGGCACACCTAACAGGATTTGATAAATTTAACTTCATTCAAAGCAGATATACTCCTAAAAATTACTGTTTAAGTCATTTTATCATATTATATCTTTAATATATTTAACTCATATTTATATAAATAATTATACAGTGGTTAGGTTAATTATAGAGAAACAAGCTCAAATTTAAATTTATTCAATAACTTTAAAATATTTTTATACAAAAAGTAGTGTTGAATTCTAAGCGATTCAGAGCATGTCTCACTATTTTGGGTATCCAAGTTTTGGAATGGATAACTTTAAGAGTCAACTTTCAACCCTATAACATTCCCAAGTTTTAATGTGAAATGTATAAACTGTTATATTTTTTTATCTCTTATCTCAACTTCTGTTCCTTCTGGTGCTTTTACTTTAAATAAATAGCCATCTTCAACTTTGTATAGTTCTTTCCCATTTTCAATTTTAAATTTATTATAATTTAATTCTTTTATTCTATTATATTCTTTTTCAACATCATTAACTAAAAAACCCATATGGACTATTCCTTTATTTAATGAACTCCAATCTTTTAATGTATCCCCAGTCTTTTCCGTTTGTAGTTCAATCATAAAGTCTTTTAATTGTAACCAGGAATTAAACTTTCTACTATGAAAATTTTTTGTTTCTTTAATTAATCTAAACCCTAAAATTTCAGTATAAAATTTAAGCGACTCCTCGTACCTATCTGTTTGAATACAAATATGATGTATAATTGACATGTTAATACCACCTTTGTTTATTTAAACTTTCTTTTAATCTCTTATTTTTCTAATAATTATCCACCTATACCCTTTCAAATTTTCTTTTATTATATATTTAATATATTCTAAAAAACAACTTGACAACTACTTAGAATATATATTAGAATAATATTAATTTTAAAAAACAAAATAATTTAATTTTCGAATCAAACTTATGTGGTGTTTTTACGTAAGTTTATTTTTTTGCACATTTTCAATTATACTTAAAATTTTGACAGTTGTAAACATTTTTAACTAGCTGAAATTGTATAAAGTGTGTTATCTTAATAATTTGTTTCACTGTTATCTGCTTCTACAGTAATAATTTTATTAGTTAAATTTTATATGTGCCATATATTCTATAAAATATTCCACCTTAAGTACGTTGTACTCTTGAAAATAATTATCAATATATTTTTTATAAAGTTTATAATCCCTCAAAATACGGTAACTCAAGCCTTTTAGTAATTTTTGTCTTAAAAAAATACAGCCAATTTCTAAGTAATTTTTTACTTAAACAATCAACTGTATTCTCCATAGAGCTTTTCACATCTCTGCAAATGCCCTATTTTCAATATTTATGGTACACCTAACAGGATTTGAACCTGCGACAATTGGATTCGAAGTCCACCGCTCTATCCAGCTGAGCTATAGGTGCTTATTTATTTTATATATATATTTTTCTTGCTTAACAATTATGTATAATTTAATACTTTTAGATTAATATGATAATCAATACACATTACTCTTAAACTTCTATTCATAAAGCTATAATCTAAAATACTAATAAATCTTATAAGTATTTATGTAAACTAATAAGCTTTACATTATTTATTATTTACTATTTTTATAATCGTAAACATATTAAAATACTTTAGTTTATAGTATTAACTTCAAGCTTATGTGTTATTTTTAACCCTTATGTAATTATATAAGGTGAATATATATTGAAATAGGTAAGGTATACGTTTATAAATACAAAAAACAAAAAGATTACCAAACTAAAGTAAAACTTTAACTTAGTAATCTTTTTAAACAATTTGGAGCGGGTGAAGGGAATCGAACCCTCGTAACTAGCTTGGAAGGCTAGCACTCTACCATTGAGTTACACCCGCATATTTTATAAAAGTGGTCGGGGTGACAGGGATTGAACCTGCGACCTCATGGTCCCAAACCACGCGCGCTCCCATCTGCGCCACACCCCGATATTTTAGTTTTAAATGGTGCGCCATCAGGGGCTCGAACCCTGGGCTCCTTGATTAAGAGTCAAGTGCTCTACCAACTGAGCTAATGGCACACACTGTGTTGATTCACTTCAATCTCTTATCTTTCGTTTAAATGGTGCGCCATCAGGGTTTCGAACCCTGGGCCCCTTGATTAAGAGTCAAGTGCTCTTCCAGCTGAGCTAATGGCACTTATTACAAAGTCCATCATCTGTTCCTTTAAAATCCTTTATCCTTTTGTATATGGTGCGTTTTAAGGGATTCGAACCCCTGGCCCACGCCTTAGAAGGGCGTTGCTCTATCCAACTGAGCTAAAAACGCATAYTTGGAGCGGGTGAAGGGAATCGAACCCTCGTAACTAGCTTGGAAGGCTAGCACTCTACCATTGAGTTACACCCGCATATTGGAGCGGAAGACGAGATTCGAACTCGCGACGTTCACCTTGGCAAGGTGACGCTCTACCACTGAGCCACTCCCGCTTATTTAATTGGTGCAGATGAAGGGAGTCGAACCCCCACGCCAAAGGCGCTAGATCCTAAGTCTAGTGCGTCTGCCAATTCCGCCACATCTGCATAATTTGGTGGCTCACCGGGGAATCGAACCCCGGACACCATGATTAAAAGTCATGTGCTCTACCGACTGAGCTAGTGAACC
>NZ_BAAABH010000013.1:0-98265 GCF_054767855.1 Clostridium sp. CTA-19
GGCTACTTTGCTATACTTTGGGATATATGCTTTTGTTAATTTTAATTTTTCTCCAATAGCAATCGAAGTCGGTCCCCATTATTCAGTTTTAGTAACACACCTAAGCAAGCAATGCCTCTAAGCATTGGCTCCATCACAAATGGGACTTTCCCAGTTAAAAGTTAACAGTGAATAGTTAACAGTTGTGGTTATTACTATTCGCTATGCTCTCAGTAATACTAACCGTATTTTTAAATCTAGTTTTGCTAATAAAATCTAAATAAGTAATAAATTACGGTCTTAGCTCCATAACAAATGGGACAGGCACGGTAAATTTATTTTCTTCGCTAACATCTGATGCTCTCCTAGTTTTATATTTTTCAACTAATAAATCAAAGCCAGTCCCTATCAATTCCAAAAGCTAGTAATCAAGTTTCATCCTGAACTCTTACCTATTAATTCTTAACTTTTAACTATCTTAAGGACCGGCTTTGATTTCTTTAATTTTTATTGATAATCTTTCGGTTTAACTGTGAAAATAACTTAAGGAAATTATACTTAGATACACCTTTCCTTCTTGTTATGGCTCTACATTTTGAATATATCTTTAGTTAAGAGTTAAGAGTGAAAAGTCAATAGTTATGGTTATTACTCCTCACTTCGTTCATAGTAATACCAAACGTACTTTTTATAAATTTGCAAGGCAAATTATATTAATAAATTAAAAAGAAAGTGGTTGCCACTTTCCTCCTAAACTCTTAATTTTTAACTATTAACTCTTAACTATCTAAATTTCAGTTTCAACCACTTATTATTTTTAATCATCTACCAGCCTATATCCTACCCCTACTTCTGTATGAATATATTCTGGATTCATTGTATTTTTTTCTATTTTCCTTCTTAAACTTGCCATGAATACCCTAAGGGTTTGTGTTTCATTACCAATACTTCCGCCCCAAACCTCATGAATTATAAAATTATGAGTTAAAACTTTTCCTGCATGTTTGCATAATAGTGAAATCAATTTATATTCTATTGGTGTTAAATGGATTTCTTTTCCTTCTATTGTAACTTTTCTTTTTTCAAAATCTACATTTAAGTCTTTCACTTTGAAGCTCTTCATAACCTCTTTTTTATCTTCCATAGTTTGTTTATGCCTTAGTGATACCCTTATTCTTGCTAATAACTCACTTATTCCAAATGGCTTTGTTAAATAGTCATCAGCACCTCTATCTAATGCTTCTACCTTTTGTCTTTCATTATCTCTCGCTGAAACAATTATTATAGGGGTTTTTGTCCATTCCCTTATCTTTTCTATAACTTCTAGTCCATCAATATCTGGCAGTCCTAAGTCTAGTATTATTAGATCTGGATTATGTGACATAGAAAGAGCTATCCCTTCAAATCCCTTATCAGTTTCAATATACTTATATCCTTGAACCTCCAAAGATGCAGTAATAAAATTTCTTATTGGCTTATCATCTTCAATTACAAGTATATAAGGTTTATTATCCATATCAACACCACCCTTTATTAAATTATTTTCTATTTAGGTAGACTAAATTTAAATATGGCTCCACCTTCTTTTTTATTAATTGCTTTTATTGTGCCACCATGAGCCTCTACTATAGATTTACAAATAACAAGTCCTAACCCAACACCTCGTCTTGAATCAGAAGCCTTTTTCCCATCAGTAAAGAACCTATCAAAAATATATGGTAATATCTCTTCTGATATTCCTGCACCATTATCTATTACTTCAAAAAACACATACTGTTCTTTTTCATATAAGTTAATATTTATTATACCGTCTTTCTTTGAAAATTTTACAGCATTATCTATAAGGTTTATTAAAACCTGTTGAATTAAATTTCTATCCATAGGCAATAATATTATATTTTCAGGAAGCTTAACTTCAATTTTATTATCTTTAAAATACTTGGAACTTCTTTGAATAGCTTCATATATTACCTCTTCAACTAATTCCACTTCTTTTTTAATTTGCATTTTCCCTTCATCTACTCTTGTCATACTCAGTAGATTTTCAACTAATCTTATTAACCATTGTGTATCTTCATAAACACCTTGAAGAAGTGTACCTTTAGTTTCTTCTGAAATATTTTTTCCATTCTCAATTATAGTGCCAATAGAACCTTTTATTCCAGCTAAAGGACTTCTTAAATCATGAGATATAGCTCTTAACAAATTACTTCTTAATCTTTCTCTTTCAATTTCCATCTTTGAGTTTTCCTGCTCTTTTAAGAATATTTCACGCTCTATTGCTATAGCTATTTCACTAGTTACAGTTCCAATTATAAATTTTTCTTCTGGATCTAATGTGCCTTCACTACAAGAAACGCCTATAACTCCTAAAACTTTATTATGACCTTTCACCGGTATATAATAACCTTTCGCACCATAAAAAGTATTAGTTCCTGAACCAGATTCTTTATCATTTAAAAAAGTCCAATATGCAACTGCTTCTTCATTTCTTGTTAATATTTCACTATTACCATCTTTTCCATCAATTTTATATATAAAAGGTGTTGAAAGTGTATCTTCATTTACTAAATAACATACAACCGTTCTATTAGTAAGTCGCGATATATATTTTATACCTATTGATACAGCATCTGCCGTTCCTCTAGCACTTAACAATTTTTTACTTACTCTATATAAAATCTGAGTTCTTTTTTCTCTTGCTACTGAGTTAATTGCTTGTTTTTGTATTTTATTAGTTAACATTCCTATTATAAATGCAACTATCAACATAATAGGAAAAGTGATTAAATAATTTTTATCATAAAAATGTAGTGATAATCGTGGTTGAGTAAGTAAATAATTAAAGAGCATTACTGCTATTACTGAAGATATTATTCCTATTAAATGTCCAGTAGTTACAATATATATTAATATAACTCCTAATGTAAATACCATAATAGAATTTGCCTCTGAAAGGCCAACATAGTCAAAAAATAACGTAATTATCGTTGCAATAGTCATAATACAGCTAGCTTTCAAAACCTCTTTTATTAAATCTTGTGAGTCTATTTTAGAATTTTCTTTTACTTTCTTTATATTCTTTTTTTCATTTGAACTTGGAATTATATACAAATCAATACAATCATTATAATCTATTATTTTTTGGGAAATATCTTTTTTTAAAAACTTAAATATATTTGTTGATTTCACATGATTTTTACCAACTATTATTTTAGTTATATTTCTAAACTTAGCATATTCAATTATTTGTTCCACAACATCTTCACCATAAACAGTTACAATTTCGCCTCCTAATTCTTCTACTAAGTTAAAATTATCTTTTAAAGATTTTTTTTCTTCCTTACTAAAGTTTTCACATTCTGTATTTTCTACATATATAGCTATCCATTTACAATGATGAGCTTCGGCCATTCTTGCTGCACTTCTTATTATCTTAGATGAGGATGGAGAAGGACTAATACATGCAAGTATTTGTTCTACTGTAGCAAGCACTGTAATTTGACCTTTCGAAAGCCTTACACTTTCAACCTCATAATTTACTCTATCTGCTGTCCTTCTTAATGCAATTTCTCTTAATGCAAAAAGATTACTCTTTTTAAAAAAGTTATTAAAGGCCTTTTGCGTTTGTTCTTTGCTATAAATTTTCCCATCAGAAAACCTATTTAAAAGTTCATCTGGCTCTATATCAATTAACTCTACTTTATCCGCATCATCAAATACTTTATCTGGTATTGTTTCTCTAACAAAAACATTTGTTATATCTTCAACTACATCATTTAAACTTTCAATATGCTGAACATTTAATGTAGTATATACATCTATTCCTACATCTAATAATTCGTCTATATCCTGCCATCTTTTTTTATGCCTTTCTCCAATTGCATTAGTATGGGCAAGTTCATCTACTAAAATTATCTCTGGTTTTCGAAGTAGTGCCTCATCTAAGTTGAACTCTCTTATTTTTACTCCTTTATAATTAATCATTTTAGGTTTTATATTTTCAAGCCCATATATAAGACTCATAGTTTCTGGTCTTGCATGAGGTTCAATATAACCAATAACTATATCTTTTCCTAATGCCTTTAAGTCGTGAGCTTCCCTTAACATAGAATATGTCTTGCCTACACCTGCTGCATATCCAAAAAATATTTTTAATTTCCCTCTATTAGAAGTCTCTTCTTCTTTTTCTATTTGATTTAAAAGGTACTCTGGATTTGGTCTTTCGTAATCCATTTTAAAACTCACATCCAATCCTTATAAATTTAGTTTATATATTTATAATTAAAAACTTAATATATATATATTCCTTTATTTTAATGAAATAAACTGAAACTTTAAATTATACTCATAATATTAACTATTTTTTACATAAAAAGAAACTGGTTTTCCAGTTTCTTTTTAATTAATATATACAAAAACTATTTTTTATTAAGTTCTGATTGTATTGCTATATTAGCTTTAAGAATATTTACTTTTTCTTCTCCAAATACTCCTAATAATTTTTTATCTGTTGACTTTTCAACTATTCTTTTTAAATTTTCTTCACTTATACCTGATACCTTTGAAATACGTGGTATTTGGATTTCTGCTGATTTAACAGTTATATTAGGATCTAATCCCGATGCTGAACTAGTTAACAAATCCGTAGGGATATCTTCCTTTTTCACTGTTGGATTTTCTTTTAAAAATTTTTCTATATCATCTTCAACTCTTTTTGTTAAAAGCTTATTTGATGCACCTAAATTTCCTGATCCAGAAGATGGTCCCTTATAATCTGTATCTGAGGAATAGGTATTATAATTTACACTAGATATTCTCCCTTTTAAAAATTTAGAATCTGTAAAATCCTGTCCTATTAATTCTGACCCTACTGCTTCTTCACCTATTTTTATTATGCTTCCATTAGCTTTTTTATTAAAAACCACTTGGCTTATTCCTGTTAGTAACAGTGGATAAATAAATCCACATAGTATTAATAAAACTAAACTTAAAAGAACTGCTTTTTTTAATACTTTCATTTTAGATATTCCACCTTCCTTAAACAATTTATAAATTCACCACTATAAAATTTTTTCTATTTTAAATTACTTCTAAAACAAATACTAATATTATAAGCTTAAAATTGTTATTATTGGTGATATCATTAAGTCTATAATTTTTATCCCTAAAAACGGAACAATTATTCCACCTAATCCAAATATCAACATATTTTTTAATAACATAACTTCTGCTTTCATTGGCTTATATTTTACACCTTTCATTGCAACTGGAATAAGAATTGGAATTATTATTGCATTAAATATTAATGCTGATAATATAGCACTGTTTGGCGTTGATAGCTTCATAACATTTAATATTTGCATTTTGGGTATAGCTATTGTAAAAATTGCTGGTATTATAGCAAAGTACTTTGCAACATCATTAGCAATACTAAAAGTTGTTAATGCTCCACGAGTTATTAAGAGTTGTTTACCTATTTCTACAACTTCAAGTATTTTAGTTGGATCTGAATCCAAATCAACCATGTTAGCTGCTTCTTTTGCTGCTATTGTTCCGCTATTCATTGCAAGCCCTACGTCTGCTTGAGCTAATGCTGGGGCATCATTTGTTCCATCGCCAGTCATTGCTACTATTTTTCCTTCTTCTTGTTCTTTCTTTATTGCATTTATCTTATCTTCTGGTTTGCACTCTGCAATAAACCCGTCTATTCCAGCTTCTTTTGCTATAGTAGCTGCTGTTAATGGATTATCCCCTGTGCACATTACAGTTTTTATTCCTATCTCTCTAAGCCTTTCAAATTTTTCTACTAGACCAGGTTTTACTGTATCTTTAAGATAAATAACTCCGTAAATTTTTTCATCTACTACAACGACTAAAGGAGTCCCCCCTAGCTTTGCAACTCTATTTACTATATGCTCTACTTCTTTTGGTACAGTTTCCCCAAATTCACTTACCCTTTCTTTTATAGCTTCAAATGCACCTTTTCTAATAGTTATTCCATTTTCTAAATCTACTCCACTCATTCTTGTCTGAGCTGTAAATTCTATAAATTGAACGTTTTTGTATAAATTTTCATCAATTTTAATTCCTAATTTATTTCCTAAAGATACTATTGATTTTCCTTCTGGAGTATCATCTTTTAAAGAACATATTACCGCATATTTTATTAATTCATTTCTATTTATACCTTCTATTGGTATAAAATCTGCTGCTAGTCTATTTCCAAAGGTTATAGTACCTGTTTTATCCAATATCATAGTATCTACATCGCCACAAGCTTCAACTGCTTTCCCTGACATTGCTATAACATTAAACTTTGTAACTCTATCCATTCCAGCTATACCTATAGCAGATAAAAGCCCTCCTATTGTAGTTGGTATTAAACATACAGTTAATGCTATTAGTGTTGCAATAGGAAGTTTAACTCCTAAATAATTAGCCATAGGATACAGTGTTACAATTACAACTAAAAAAATCAAAGTAAGACTTACTAGTACAGTATTAAGTGCTATTTCATTAGGAGTTTTTTGTCTTGATGCCCCTTCTACTAATGCAATCATTTTATCTAAAAAAGATTCTCCTGAAGATGTTGTTATTTTTATTTTTAGCCAATCACTAACAACCTTTGTTCCACCTGTTACTGATGAAAAATCTCCACCACTTTCTTTTATAACAGGAGCCGACTCTCCTGTTATAGCTGATTCATCAACGGATGCAACCCCTTTTATAATTTCTCCATCACTTGGAATTATATCTCCATTTTCAACTAATACTATATCGCCTTTTTTTAAGTCACAAGCACTTATAACTTTAACTGTGCCCTTATTATCTAATAATTTTGCTGTAGTATCCTTACGAGTTTTCTTTAATGCTTGTGCTTGTGCTTTTCCACGACCTTCTGCTACAGATTCTGCAAAATTTGCGAAAAGAACTGTTATTAATAAAATTACTGAAACTATACCATTGTACATTCTAAGATTATTTCCACTATCTCCAAATAAGTTTGGAAAAGCTGTTAATAATACTGATATACCAAATCCTATTTCTACTACAAACATAACTGGATTTTTCATCATATATTTAGGATTTAATTTCTTAAAAGCTTGAATTATAGAGCTTTTAAAAATATCCTTTGTTATAAATTTAGATTTTTTCTCTTTACTATCCATAATTACAAGTCCTTTCATAACTTATATAGAGTTCTAAACTAAATTCTAAAGTTATTCATTTATCAAGTGAGAAAGTTTAAATTAATATAGGGTTCCAAGTTGACTTTTAAAGTTATTGAATAAATTTAAATTGAAGCTTGTTTCCCTATATAGGTCCAAAATCACATTTCAATATTAATACCAAAGATTTAAATGTTCAGTTATTGGTCCTAATGCTAATGTTGGCAAAAATGTAAGTGCTCCTATTATCAGTATGATAAATACTAATGTTATAGAAAAAGCAATTCCATCTGTTCTTAAAGTTCCTAAACTCACATTTACCGGTTTTTTAGCTAACAAAGAACCTGATACTGCAAGTAGTATTGCCATAGATAAATACCTTCCATAAAACATTACTATTCCTGCCATAACATTCCAGAATGGTGTATTATCAACTAATCCTTCAAACCCAGAACCATTATTAGCTGCAGAAGATGCAAACTGATAAATTACCTGTGTTAATCCATGAAATGATGGATTAGATATGGATGAAACTCCACTTGATGTTATAAATGCTAAAGCTGAAGAAATTAATATTAAAAATGGATGTATCATTATAGCTAATGCTATTAGTTTAATTTCTTTTCCCTCTATTTTTTTTGATAAAAACTCTGGTGTTCTTCCAACCATAAGTCCACATAGAAATACTGCAAGTATTGCATACATAATTACATTCATAAATCCGACGCCTTCTCCACCAAAAACAACATTAAGCATCATATTCATAAGTGCCACTGCACCACTTAATGGCATTAATGAATCATGCATATTATTTACACTACCGGTTGTAAAAGATGTTGTTATTGTAGTGAACAAAGTAGATTGTCCTACACCAAATCTTACCTCTTTCCCTTCCATATTCCCCATAGACTGATTTAAACCTATTTGGGATAATACTGGATTACCTGCCATTTCTGATTTATAACATATTACTAATCCTAAAATGAATATTATTGACATTGCTAAAAATATTGCAAATCCTTGTTTTTTGTTTTTTAGCATTAATCCAAAAGTATATATTAATGCTCCTGGTATAAGCATCATAGATAACATTTCTATTGTATTACTTATAATTGTAGGATTCTCAAAAGGATGTGCTGAGTTAGATGCAAAAAAACCACCACCATTTGTTCCTAGGTGTTTTATAGACTCTAATGCTGCTACTGGCCCTAATGTTATATCCTGCATTTTACCCTCTATTGTTGTTACTGTTTCTATACCTTTTAAAGTTTGTGGCACTCCTTGTGAAACCAAAACAAGTCCTATTATTATTGATAATGGTAATAAAACTCTTGTTATAACTCTTACAAAGCTTACATAAAAACTACCCATTGTTTTTCCTGTTATACCTTTCATAAATGCTACAACTGCCGCAAATCCTGTAGCTGCTGATGTAAACATCATGAAAATAATAACTGCCATTTGACTAAAGTGTGAAAGCGCTGACTCTCCTGCATAATCTTGAAGATTAGTATTGGTCATAAAACTTATTATAGTGTTAAAAGCTAAGTCTTCTTTCATTGCTCCTACATTGTTAGGATTTAAGATATGAAATTTTTGAGTTCTTAATATGATATATCCAATAAGAACCATAACTCCATTTACTACTATAAGTGTTAAGATGTACTGTTTCCAATTCATATCTTCATCTTTATCTATTCCACATATTTTATAAATTAAATTATCTATTTTATTAAAAATTTTATCTCCAAAAGCCTTTTCTCCAGTAATTACTTTATATAGATACTTTCCCATTGGTATTATTAATAAAATAAATACTAATAAAATCAAAAATATTTGAATCCAATCCATAAGTCTCCCCCCTAATAGATTCTAAAATTTTTCTGGATTAAAAAGTGCGTAAAACAAATATATAAATAATAGAACTAATGTTATTATTAAAATCCACATAAAAGTTCCTCCTTATTTGTACTTTCTATTAATTTGTTTTTTACACCAAGTTGTAAAAAAACTTATTGAACAAAATGCTAATAGCAAGCTAGTACTAAAAACTAAATCCATCATTTTTTAATTCCTCCACTAATTTTTGTTAACATGATAAAAACTATATTAGCTTTTTTCAGTATGTAAATTTCTCTATGGATTTTATATTAGCACTGCCTATATAAAATTAGCATTAAGATTTCTTATGCTATATAAAGATTGTATAAAGATTATAAATTAACTAAAATTCAGCTTAAATATTTATACTTTCTTTATACTAATTGGTAATTTCTTAATCCTATCTTCATATTAAAGTTGCTAAAATTTACTTATTACAGGATAAATTTTTATTATTCATTAATTTAAATATTATAAATATGTTTTGAAAGGTGAGAACTATATGAGATTTGATGATTTAATTAAAAAAGCTATTATTGAAATTAAAAATGAAAATTTTCTTAAAGCAACTGAATATATACACCTAGCCATATCTGAAGATGATAATTCAGCTAAACCACATAATTTACTTGGTATTATTGAAGAAATAAATGGTAATCTAGAGCTTGCTAACAATCACTATAGATCCGCTTATTCTTTAGATCCTACTTTTAAAGCTTCAGATAATAACTTAAAACGAATAACATCTTTTTATTATGTATTTGATTTAGAAGAAATTGACTTTGGAGAAACTATAGGGAAACAAGCTCTCATTTAAATTTATTTGTTAAATTTAAAAAATCAATGTATATTTTTATGTTTTTTATCCATAATAAATATTGAAACGATTTGAAAATCTTATTTTTACAAAAGATATTTCAGTAAGAAACTAAAGAAAATCTCATCAGATACCAAAGAAAAGAGGGAACATTAAGTTCCCTCTTTATCTTTTTAAGATTATATTTTTATTTAATTATAATAATCAATTTTATAAATTCTTTTAAAAGCTTATTTACTATATTACAAAGCTATAATAATTAAGATAGGAATTTATTGATTAATCTTTTTTTATTAATTCAATTTCTTTCTTTAATTTTGTTATCTCTAATGTTAATTCATTTATTTTTTTAGCAATCATAATAAGTTCTTCATCATAATTCTTTCCATTATTCCCCTGATTAACATTATTATTATTTTGATTAACATTATTATTATCTTGATTAACATCAGGATTATTTATATTAAAGTTATTGCAATCAAAACACCTTCCCGGTCCACCTTCAAAATATTGTTGCTGAGCATTGTATGTTACTATTGCCTGACCAATTAACATTAACCAATTTCCTATTGCATTTTGAACATTAAACGGAGTATCCCCACCTATGAAATTGCCTATCATTTCTGCAATAACTATAAATGTTTGTGGATCCATTCCTTGAAAATCATTATAGCCCATTAAAATTCCCTCATATTGCTTGATTAATATATATTATTCTAATCTTAAAATCAATATGACAATTTATTAGACTTCTTTTTCCTTTAGTTTCTCTAGCATATCTTTTGTCATTTTAGCTAAATCATATTCTGCCTTAAATCCCCATTCTTTTTTAGCACAAGTACAATCTATTGAATTTGGCCAAGAATTTGCTATTGCTTGTCTTATTGGATCTGGCTTAAATTCTATTTCAAATTCAGGTATGTGTTTTTTTATCTCCGCTGCTATTTCACTTGGTTCAAAACTCATAGCTGTTATATTGAATGCGTTTCTATGCTTTAATTTTGAAGCATCTGCTTCCATAAGAGTTATTATTGCATTTATTGCATCTGGCATATACATCATATCCATATAAGTTCCTTTATCTATATATGAAGTATATTTACCATTTTTTAATGCTTCATAATAAATATCTACAGCGTAATCTGTTGTTCCGCCCCCTGGAGGAGCTACATAAGATATTAATCCTGGGAACCTTACTCCTCTAGTATCTACACCAAATTTAGTATGATAGTAATCACATAACAATTCACCTGAAACTTTAGTTACTCCATACATAGTTTTTGGTCTTTGTATTGTGTCTTGTGGAGTACTATCTTTTGGTGTATCTGGTCCAAAGGCACCTATAGAACTTGGTGTAAAGAACTTGCAATTTAATTCCCTAGCTACTTCTAACGCATTTACAAGTCCACCCATATTTATATTCCATGCAAATTGAGGTTTTGCTTCTGCAACTGCTGAAAGCAATGCTGCCAAATGAACTATAGTATCAACCTCATACTTTTTAGCAACTTGAAGCATTCTCTCTCTATCAAGTACATCTATTATTTCAAATATTCCACCTTCTACAATTGAATTGCCTTCAGGTTTTCTAATATCGCTTGCAACTACATTATCTTTTCCATATCTGTTTCTTAACTCTGTAACAAGTTCTGTCCCTATTTGACCTAAACATCCTGTGACCAAAATTTTTTTCATAGTTTATGCCCCCTATTTTTTGTTGATATGCTGTTTTTTTAAATCTAAATTATTCCCATTTCTTTTCCTACTTTTTCATATATAGCAATTGCTTTATCAAGCATTTCTTTTGTATGTGCTGCTGTTGGCATATTTCTTACTCTTGCTGTTCCTAATGGTACTGTTGGGAATACTATTGATTTTGCATATACACCTTCCTCATATAATCTTTTACTGAATTCTTGAGCCTTATCTGCTTCACCTATTATACAAGGAGTTATTGGTGTTTCACTGTTTCCTATATTAAATCCAAGTCCCTTTAGACCTTTCTTTAAATAGTTTCCATTTTCCCATAGTTTATCATTAAGTTCTGTGCTTTCAGTTAATATATTTATAGCTTCTATACAAGCTCCTGATGCCCCTGGAGTAAGTGATGTTGAGAATAAAAATGGTCTTCCTCTAACCTTTAACCAATCAATTAAATCTTTAGATCCTGCTACATAACCACCTACAACACCTATTGCTTTAGATAATGTTCCTATTTGAAAATCTATCTTATCTGATAATCCAAAATGCTTAACTGTTCCTGCACCTTTACCTAGAACCCCTGAACCATGAGCATCATCAACATAAGTTATTAAATCAAATTCTTCTGCTATTTCAACTATTTCAGGAAGTTTTGCTATGTCCCCATCCATAGAAAATACACCATCTGTTATAACCATTATTTTTTCATAAAGTCCTGACTCTTTTGCTTCCTTTGCTTTTTCTCTTAAATCAACCATATCTGAATGATTTACTCTTATGATTTTTGCACCTGATAATCTACATCCATCTATTATTGATGCATGATTTAAAGCATCAGAAAGTATAGCATCTTTTTTATTCATAACTGCTGATATTGCAGCCATATTGCAATTAAATCCTGATTGAAATGCTATAGCCGCTTCTGTATGTTTAAATTTAGCTAATTTTTTTTCTAGTTCAACATGTATGTCTAAAGTTCCATTTATAGTTCTAACTGCACCTGCACCTGCACCATACTTTTCAGTTGCTTTTATTGTTGCATTAATCATTCTAGGGTCTGTTGCAAGACCTAAGTAATTATTAGAAGAAAGATTTATTAATTCCTTTCCTCCTATATTTATAATTGGGCCATTAGATCCGTTTATTACATTTATTTCATTATATAAACCTTTACTTTTTAAGTCTTGTAAATTTGTTTTTAAAAAACTTGATAGCGCTTTACTTCCCATTTTTAACCCTCCAATACTTAACTTTTTTTAAATTTAATTTTAATTTATATTATTATTAATTTATAAATTAAATGCTATTTTTAATTATTAGGTTTAAATTTTATAAACTCCCTAATTAATGAATACTTCTAGCACACCTCTATAACAAAAGGTACAGAGGCATAATTACCTAGTTTTTTATACTTAATAATCTATACTTTTGTTGATTTTTAATTTTTTTCTACAATGTTCAAAATCAGTCCCTGTCCTCTAAGCTACAAAATAGCCAATTAATTTAGACAAATTTATTATTATAGGGAAACAAGCTCAAATTTAAATTTATTCAATAACTTTAAAATATTTTTATACAAAATATAGTGTTGAGTTCCAAGTGATTCAGAGCATGTCTCACTATTTTAGGTATCCAAGTTTTGGAATGGATAATTTTAAAAGTCAACTTGGAACCCTATAATTCAAAATATAATTATTAACATTATTACTATTATTAGTTGCTAGATATAGATCTATAATTCAAATCTATAAATTTTATTTTCATACTATATATTTATTAATTAATAATTCAAATAGACAAACTAATATTTATTAGTAATCATTTATGATTTTCTACATTTTTTTAGGAACTCCTTCTTTATTTTTTGAATAGTTTAAATTTTTAAATTATTTTTTCTTTAAAAAATCTTATTTTATATATTTCTTATATTTAATTTTACTTTTTTAGAAAATAGTTTAAATTTATTGTAATTCACAATAACTATATTCTAATTTTAAATAAATCATCTAAGAATTATTTGCCAAAATAATATTCTAATTTTATTATTGACTGTATCGTAATATATAGATATAATAATATAGAACTTACACAGAGTATATTTTTTAAAAACGTAATAATAATTTTAGGATTTAAAATAACACATAAGAAGGGGTAGATTGAATGAATTTTTATAAAAAATATGGTTATATTATATTTTTAGCATTTTTAGTACTTTCATTGTTTAATATGGCATTAGCTAGCATTGCAGTAATTTGTATGATAGCTCCCATTATTTTAGCTCTATTAGGCAAAGGTAGATTTTGGTGTGGAAACTTTTGTCCACGTGGTAACTTCTATGATAATATTATGAAAAAAGTTTCACCTAAAAAAGAAGTACCTAAATTTTTTAAAAGTACTATACTTAGAACTTTCATGGTATTTTTCCTTATAGGAATGTTTTCAATGGGCGTTAAACAAAACTGGGGGAATCCAGCTGGTATCGGCATGGTTTTCTATAGAATTATTGTTATAACAAGTATTGTTGGAATAATTTTAAGTATGCTTTATTCTCACAGAACTTGGTGCAACTTCTGTCCAATGGGAACTTTATCTTCTTTGGTTGCTAAAGTACGTAGGAAAAATGTAGCTCTTAAGGTAGATAGTTCTTGTGTAGGATGTAACCTTTGTGCTAAAAAATGTCCAATGGGCATATCAGCAAAAGAATATAAGAATTCACATATAACAAATACAGAATGTATACACTGTAATGAATGTGTATATGCTTGCCCTAAAAAAAGTATAAATTTAGATACTAACTTATAGTTATAGGGAAACAAGCTCCAATTTAAGTTTATTCAATAACTTTAAAATATTTTCATACAAAATATAGTGTTGAATTTGAAGTGATTCGGAGCATGTCTCACTATTTGGGGTATCCAAGTTTTGAAATGGATAATTTTAAGAGTGAACTTGGAACCCTATAATATGCAGCTTAATAAAAAACATAGCTAAAATAAAATTTAGCTATGTTTTTTTATATAGTTATACTATAATTACTACTCACTATATTTCTAATAATTCTAACCGCACTTTTTCTATTTTATATAAATTTGCAAAGCAAATTATATTATTAGATTAAAATAAACTGGACTGGAGTTTCATCTTAAATTATTAGATTTTAACTTTAATTTTTAACTATAATGAGTAATACCCTCTATATTCTTCTGGTAATAATTTTGATATAGAAGTCATTATTTCCCACATAGCTCGAGTATGATATTCTTCTCTTGTTTCTTCTTTAGTTTTAGCTGGTAATTTGAATGGTTTTCCTATTTTCATTGTTACATTAGCACTACAAATTTTTTCTTCTTCCATTGAACCTTCTGGATTTATAGGTAAAAACTTTTCTGTATCTGTAAGACCTATTGGAACTATTGTTGCTTTAGTCAATTTAGCTATTAGTATTATACCTTTTTTAGCTTCTATCATTTTTCCATCTCTACTTCTTGTTCCTTCTGGAAAAATCATTATGTTTCTTCCTGATTTTAATTTATTTATTACTGCTGCTATTGCATCCTTATCCGCAGAATTAGGTTTTATCATAACACATTCTATTAGTTCTAAAATTAAGCTTGTGAATTTATTATGACTTAACTTTTCTCCTGCCACGAAAACAGGTTTATACTCTTCTAATTCATTGTTTATAAATATACCATCTGAATTACTTAAATGGTTAGATATAAATATTATAGGACCTTCTATTCCTTTTAAATTTTCTTTACCTTCTACTTTTAAATTAGCATATTTATCTATATACTCATCTACTTTTTTTCTTATTACCTTAACCCTTAATGGTTTAGGTAATTTGCCTACAATAGTCATTTGGCTTTTTATACTCATTATTTTTCACCTTTCTCATTTTTAAATATTTTATCATAATAATCTTTTATGTACGGAGAGTTTATAGTTTTATATATATTGTCTAAGTCTTTACCTTTCATACTTTTATATGTAACCATTGCATTTCGTATTAAAGTATTTTTTCCTCTCCATCCACAGCTACAATTTTTATACTTATTTTTAAAATCACTATTATTCAAATTTATAACATCTAATAAACTGTCATTAATCATAAAATCAAAGGGTTTAAATTCATCTATATTAGAATAATGTATTTCTTTATTGTAAGGACACACATTTTGACAAATATCACAACCAAAAATCTTTCCTTCAATATATTTCAATTCATTCTTTGATAAATGTTTTTTCTGAGTTATATATGATAGACATTTATTAAAATTATTATCTATTTTAATTTTTTCCAATGTGTTGGTGGGACATGCCTTTAAACATAATTCACAGCCTTCACAATTTTTACTTATAGGTGTGTCTGGTTCTAATTTTAAATTAGTTATAACTTCTCCTAGAAATACATAGGAACCATATCTTTCAGTTATAAATGTATTGTTTTTTCCTACAAAACCCAAACCAGAAAGATATGCTATATATCTCTCCGGTAATGGATTATTATCCACAAACCCTTTGGAATCTATCCCCATATTCTTTAGATAATCACATATCAATTGTAGATAACTTTTAACTACTTCATGATAATCTTTACCTTGTGTATATTTAGAAAAATATTTATTTTTTTTACTTTCTTTATAGCAATAGGGAACAGCAATAGATATTATACTCTTACCATTTTTCATAAGATTAAATGGGTCTATTCTTTTTTCTATATCTTCTTCCTCAAATTCCACATAAAAACCATTATTTTTTCTATAAGTATAGTATTCTTTTAGTTCATGAAAAACTCTACAGTCTGTTATACCTACTAGCTCTATTCCTATAGAGTTTATATATTTTATTAAATCTTTTTTTATTTTATCATTCATAAAATCAACCTATCCTTATTTTAGTTAAGAGTTAATAGTGAATAATTAAGAGTTTAAGTTCAATTTTAAACTTATATAGGGTTCCAAGTTGACTTTTAAAATTATCCATTTCAAAACTTGGATACCCAAAATAGTGAGACATGCTCCGAATCACTTAGAATTCAACACTACATCTTGTGTAAAAATATTTTAAGATTGTTGAATAAATTTAAATTTGAGCTTGTTTCCCTATATAATCTATAAACTATTTAAATATTTCAAAGCAGCATGTGCTACTTTTTCACTATTTTTTATCACTTTATCCATCGTTTCATATCCTGTTGTTACAGTACCACAGGCAAAAATTCCTTTTGCAGAAGTTTGCATATTTTTATCTAATACTATTTCTCCAAACTCTTTAGTTTTAATTCCTATTTTTTCTGCTATTAAAGATTCTGGCTTCATGTATATAGATAATATTAATGTGTCACAGGTTACCAATTTTTCTGTGTCTTTTATTGGTTTTTTATTATCATTAAGCTTAGTTATTTGAACGCTTTCTACTCGTCCTTTACCAATAACTTTTGTTACCCTTGTATTTGTCATTATGTTTATATTAAAGTCTTTTATAAAATTTTTAGCTTCTTTACTAACCGCTTTTATTTTATTAGTTGTTTCTATTATTCCTTTTACATTTGCGCCTTCTAAAATCAAGCTTCTTGCTGCAAATATAGCAGTATCTTCTGAACCTAATATAATAACATTTTTTCCTGGAAGTATTCCTTTATTATTAATTAATTTTAATGTTGAAACTGCACCAATTATCCCTGCACATCTGTGACTTAATATATTTTTATATCCTAATGGACGTTCTCTACAACCCATTGCTAATATAATTGCTTTACTTTTAAAATTTAATATTCCTTCTGGACTTATAGCTATAATCTTATCATTTTTATCTATCTCTATAACATTTGTTAATGTTTTATAATCTATATTATATTCTTCTATTTTTGTTTGTAATGAATATATATATTCTGGAGCTGTTAATACCTCACTAGAATATTTATTTTTAAATCCACTATGAACACAACAATTTAAAATTCCCCCAAGTTCAAATTCTCTATCTAGAATTAAAATATTCTTTACACCATTTTCTTTTGCAGTTAAAGCAGCAGTTATTCCACTAATTCCACCACCTACTACTATTAAATCGTATTCCCTCACAAAATCACCTCTATAATTATAAATAACTAAGTTACTATATAGTTCTAATTTACACTTTTATCAGATAAAAAATTTCCATATAAATAAAAACTATATTATTGAAGAATTGATAATTATTCATTGTGAACTTCTTCAAATTGTAATATTCTCAATCAAAACTCAATGTATAAGTTAAATCTAAAAATTACATCTCTAAATATAAGGTTCCAAATTGACTTTTAAAATTATCCATTCCAAAACTTGGATACCCCAAATAGTGAGACATGCTCTGAATCACTTGGATCTCAACACTATATTTTGTATGAAAATATTTTAAAGTTATTGAATAAATTTAAATTTGAGCTTGTTTCCCTATAGAACTTCAAACTTAAGCTTAAATATACATTAATTATAATATATATATTTAATCTCTTCCACTTAATAGATTAAAGGATTTAATATTTAACAATTTAAATTTTTTAAATTATACTATAGAAAATTTAATAAATAAATATTTTTATATTGATGATTATATAAAAATCCTAAAAAAATAGTAGCCTCAAATTCACAATTTGAAAGCTACTAATTTTTATAAAATAAAGTGTTAAGCAAAATGTATTTTTATTTTTTACTATTTTTTATTTGCGTCCATATCTCATCATAAAGCTTAGTTGCTTCACCTACATCTTTTATTAGCTCATTTTTTTCTACTGCCTCTCTTGGTGGATAGACAGCTATATCTTCAAGCTTTTCTTTTGACATAAGTTTTTGAGCTTCTTTGTTAGGGTTTGCATATGGAAACTCTTCCGAAACTTGCAAACTTACTTGTGGATCGTATATATAATTTATAAACTTTTCAGCCAATGCTTTATTTTTTGCTGTTTTAGGAACTACAAAATTATCATATTGTGGAACAACACCTTCTTTTGTAAGTATTGTTTCTAAATTAGGATTTTCTAACTTAGCAAGATATGCTTCTGTTCCCCAAACATATCCTATTGAGGCTTCTCCATTTATTAATAGTGTTTTTGGTGATTCACTATCAAAAGCCTTTATATTTGGCATTAACTTTACTAAGTCTTGTTTCGCCTTTTCTAATTCTTTTGGATTTTTAGTATTTATATAGTAGCCATTTTTCTGAAGTGCCACTCCTATCATAACCCTTGGATCATCTAAAACTACCATAGAATTTTTAAACTGTGAATCCCACATATCTTCAAAAGATGTAATATCTTTATCTATTTTGCTTCTATCCACAACTATATAATTTCCACCCCACATATATGGAAAACTATATTTATTGCCTGGATCAAAATCTAAATTTAATACATTTTCGTCTATATTAGACATATTAGGTATATTACTTTTGTCTAATTCTTGTACTAAATTTTGTTTTATCATAACCTCAATTGCATAATCACTTGTTATTATTAAATCGTATGGAACATTTCCACCCATAAGTTTTGCAAGCATTTCTTCATTTGATGAAAATGTCATGTAATTTACGTTTACATTATATTCTCTTTCAAACTCTTCCACTACAGACTCAGGCAAAAATTCTGACCAGGTAAATATGTTTAAAGTTTCTTTTGGCGTAGCTGTTTTACCTGAAAACATTGTAAAACCAGCTCCAAAAATTACTAGTACTATAGCAATAAATGTTATAACTTTTTTTATTTTTTTATTCTTTAATACATTTCTTCTAATACCTTCAGCAACTATAACTATAGTTAATGTAAATACCATCATTACAGTAGATAGTGCATTTATTTCTGGTGTTACACCAAATTTAACCATAGAAAATATTTTTAATGGTAATGTATTACTCTCAGGACCTGCTGCAAAGAAACTTATTATTACATCATCTAATGAAAGTGTAAATGCAAGCAGTCCTCCAGCTATTATTCCTGGTGATATTATAGGCAAAGTTACTTTAGTTAATGTTTGCCAAGGCGTAGCACCTAAATCTAAGGCTGCTTCTTCTATAGAATTATCAAACCCTTCTAATCTTGCCCTTACAACAACTACTACGTATCCGATACAAAATGTTATATGAGATAATATTAGTGTTGTTAACCCTGCCTCTAAATTTAACATAGAGAAAAATACAAGCATTGATATTCCCATTACTATTTCAGGAATAACTACAGGAACATATAAAAGTCCCTCTATAGCCTTTTTTCCCTTAAACTTATATCTATACATTCCAATAGCAGCTAAAGTTCCTATTATAACAGCGAAAAAAGTACTTATAAATCCTATTATTAAACTGTTCTTTAGTGCCATTAATATCTGATCATTTGTAATTAATTTCTTATACCAGTCTAGTGTAAAACCTGTCCATGTAGCATTTAATTTTGAGCTATTAAAAGAAAATACTATAAGTACTACAATCGGTAAATATAAAAACATATATATTAATGTAGTGTATATTTTTGATATTATACTCATTTTGTTTTTCATTTCTATAAGACCTCCTTAGAGGCATCTTTACCTTTTGTTGCTTTAAAATATAGTCCTATTGCTATTAACATAAGTAATATTAATACTACTGCTATAGCTGCTCCAAAAGGCCAATCTCTAGATGTTAAAAACTGATTTTTTATCAAATTAGATATTAACATTGTTTTACTTCCACCCATCAAGTCAGAAATAAAGAAATATCCTAAAGTTGGTATAAACACTAGCATACATCCAGCTATTATTCCTGGTTTTGTAAGCGGTAATGTTACATCTTTAAAAGTTTTAACTGGTGATGCTCCTAAATCACTAGCTGCTTCTATATAACTCATATCTAATTTTTCAATTGATGTATATATAGGAAGTATCATAAAAGGTAACATAATATACACCATACCTAAAAGTACAGCTCCGTCAGTATATAACATTTGTATTGGTGATGATATCATTCCAATTTTTAGTAATAATGTATTTATTACCCCTTCTGTCCTTAAAAGTATTATCCATGCATAAGTACGAACTAATGAATTTGTCCAAAATGGTAATATCACTAAAAGTAATAATATAGACCTATACTTTTTTTTTGCTCTTCCAATAAAATATGCAAATGGATACCCTATAATTAAACATCCAACAGTTGTTAAAATTCCTATTAAAACTGTTTTCCAAAGTATTTGTAAATATATTGGTGATAACAGTCTTTTATAATTTTCTATTGTTAAAGGTAATTGAACTTCTCCGTATTCACCTCTTGATAGAAAACTAAACAAAAATACAATTGTAAGTGGCACAACAAAAAAAGTCACTAACCACAAAGTTACGGGTCCTACTGTAGCTAATAGTGATTTTAAATTGTTTCTATTTTTGTGAAGCTTATTAACTTCCTTTGTTTTCTCTAACATTATTGAACCACCACTGCATGTTTAGGATTCCATATAGCAAATATATTTGGTTTATTCTGCTCTTCTAATGAATAAACTTGACTTATAGGCTCTGCTACAATAAACTCTGTTCCATTTTCAGTTGTAACAACAGTTTTTATTACAGAACCATTATAAATTCTTTCTTTTACTTTTACTTTTATTCCGACCATTCCATTATCTATATTGTTAGAAAGTTTTATTCTTTCTGGTCTAATAGCTAAACAAATTTCCTCTGTAATAGAATTCTCAGTATGTCCTATGAGAATATCTTCTCCAAATTTGTTATCTACAAGATATAATTCTTCTCCTCTTTCTAACACAGTTCCCTCAAATAAATTCGTTTCACCAATGAAGTTTGCCACAAATTTTGTTCTAGGTTTTTCATAAATTTCTGAAGGTGTTCCTACATGTTCTATAACACCATTGTTCATTACTACTATTCTATCTGACATTGTTAGCGCCTCTTCTTGGTCATGAGTAACATATATAAATGTTATTCCAAGCTTTCTTTGAAGCTGTTTTAATTCAAGCTGCATTTGTTTTCTTAACTTTAAATCTAAAGCTCCTAAAGGTTCATCTAAAAGTAATACTTTCGGATTATTTATTACCGCTCTTGCTATTGCAACCCTTTGTTTTTGACCTCCTGAAAGTTCGCTAGGCATCCTTTTTTCAAAGCCTTCAAGTTGAACCATTTTCAGCATTTCATGCACTTTTTCTTTTACTTCACTATCTTTTACATTTTTAACCCTTAGTCCAAATGCTATATTTTCATAAATGTTCATATGTGGAAATAGTGCATAGCTTTGAAAAACTGTATTTACACATCTTTTATATGGTGGTACTTTTGAAATTTCCTCTCCGTCTATAAAAATCTCACCTTTTGTAGGATTTTCAAACCCTGCTATCATTCTTAGTGTAGTAGTTTTGCCACAGCCACTAGGTCCTAGAACAGTTAGAAATTCACCCTTTCTTATATCTAAGGAGACATTATCCACTGCCAAAAAATCGCTTTCTAAAAATCCTTTGCTTATTCCTTTTAATTGAACCATTACATCAATCAAGAAAATCACCCCTGCTTTCTAATATTTTTTATTTATATATTTTTTAAGGAATATACCGGAAATAACATTCTTTCCTTAATATACCTAATTATTAACAAAATAAAAATCCCTTGCATTTTTATTGCAGGGGATATTAGTACTCATAACTTATTCAGCATTAGCTAATATAAATTGATTATGAACTAATTTATAAATTTAGAATAAATTCTAAAGTGTTAACCTAACATAATTAACCCCTTCTCGTATCTATTTTTAATAATTGGTTTATTGTTTTGCAACAATTTTTCCATATTAGTAAATATACCTATTATAAAAAATAAAACTTACCTGTAAAATTAAAATTTACTTGTAAAATTTAAACTTAAATTTATTTAAAATCCATAGTCTTAGTTATATATAGCATATGTAATATATTTAGTTTTAAGACATTTTTGATTTTTAAAATAAATATTGTTTTATATGATTCTTTTTAGTCTATAACTTAAATTCTATGTCTAAATCTGTACATAAAAGTATAAGTAAACTATATAACATTTAAATGCCATTAAACATTAACAAAAATCATTACTTTTGATTATAGCAAAAGCAAAAATAAAATTCTACATTTATTTTCTTTTTGTTATGTTTTTTTTACATAAAAAAAATCAGTAGCAACCGCTACTGATTTTTATGGCAGGGGCACGAGGACTTGAACCCGGAACCAACGGTTTTGGAGACCGCTACTCTACCAATTGAGCTATACCCCTATATTAATTATTACATTTGTTATATTAACATTTTGTATAGATTATGTCAATATTAAGTAAATTTATTTTTGTATAGAATAAAACTCCCTTTTGTATTATTATAGTTTTAGATAAGAATTATAATTTTGAGTCTAAATTGGTATAAATATTAAGTTTTGCATACAAAATAGTTTTAAGTAGACACATGTAAATTAAATTCAGATCAAAAATTCTTATACTTTTAACTTAAATAACATTGATTATATAATTGTAATCAACTTTAATTAAAATTAAAGTTTTTAATATTCAAAAAAATTAAAGGTGGGTTGATTTTGAACAAATTTAAAGATTTAAAAGAAAAATTTAATGCTAATCTCTATATATTATTGATTATTTTATGTGCTTACATAGGCGTTAAAATTATAGATAATTATTATATATTATTTAACTTATATGATTTATTATTAGGCATACTTTGGCCATTTATATTGGCTGCAATAATTGCTTATGTGCTTAATCCTATAATGAAAGTTTTTGAAAACAAACTTAATTTATCACGAGGGATAAGTTTACTTTCTACTTTGATTCTTGTAACTCTTGTTTTAGTACTTTGTGCAATTTACTTAGTTCCAGGAATAGTTTCTAATATTACAACTCTTATTAACTCTATACCTGAGATGGTTAGAATTTCAGAAAAATGGTTTAATAATGCTATAAATAGTGAACTCACAATGGAAATTGCAAATAAAATCAATATATTGGAAAATCTTGGTAACTGGTCTACAACTTTCTTTAATACAGCTTTAGCATCATTAGTAACTGTTACTTTATCTATAGTTAATTGGGTATTTGCATTAATTATAGCTGTTTATTATTTATTTTATAAAGAGACATTTGTTAAGTCTTCAAGAAAATGGTTGTTTATAATTTTTAGAGAAAGATTAGGAAAAAAACTTTTAGAATTTTTCCACGCTGTGAATTATATGTTAGGTACTTATTTATGGGTCAGAGCAGTAGAATCTACTATAGTTGGAATAGCTTGTTTTATAGGCCTTATATTTATAAAATCTCAATATATAGTTTTAATTTCAGTAGTATTTGGTATAACTAATATGGTACCTTACTTTGGACCTTTTGTTGGTATAGTGTTTGGTGTAGTACTAAATATATTCTTCAATCCTATGACAGCTTTAATAGTTTTAATTTGGCTGTTTGTGTTACAACAAATTGATGGAAATTGGCTTGGACCTAAAATGTCATCTAATAGCATTGGCATAAACCCTGTAGCTTGTTTACTTGCACTTAGTGTTGGTGGAAAGCTCTATGGAATGATAGGTATGCTTATAGCTATTCCTATAGCTGGAGCTTTAAAAATTTATTATGAACGATATTTAAATAAATATACAAGTAAAAACCCTAAGTTAGTTGATGCCATTGATAATTATAAAGTTGATATTAGTCATATAAAAGTTAAAAAGAATTCTAGCATTAAATCTTCTTCAAATAGAAAAGATAATAATTCTAATAATTAATTTTAAAAAGAGATTTAAAAATAATATATATTATTTTTAAATCTCTTTTTTAATTACATTACTTTACTATAAAGTTCTTCTTTTCTTATCATAGCCCAAAGCTCAACATTTATATAGCTTTTTTCTTTGTAGTTATAATAGTGCTCTTTAAGCATTCCTTCTTCTTTAAATCCTAGTGATTCTACTAATTTAATAGATGGATCATTGTTAATATCTATGATTGCTACAACTTTATGCATGTATAGTTCTTTAAATGCAAATTTTAAAACCCTTTTTATACATTCAGTAGCTACCTTGTTTCTCCAGTATTTTTTTAATATGGTATATCCTATTTCACATCTATTAGAATACAAATCTAAATTATATATTCCTATTTCTCCTATAAATTTATAATGAACTTTATCAATGATTACCCAATGTATACCTTTTTTATTGCTATAATCATTTATTAAATGCTCTAAATATAACTTTATTTGTTTTTTTAAATCAAAAATTTCAGTTCCTGAGTATTTCATAACTTCATCATCTGATAATAAACTCTCATAATCTTTTTCATAGGCCTTATCACATTTTAGCAATAGAAATCTTTCAGTTTCCATAGTTGGAAATATTGAAAAACACCTTTCTCTAAAGTCCTTATAGTCTATCAAATTGTCAGGCATAACACTTCCCCCTCGCCTATACTAAATGATTAATTCTGTATTTTAATCAGCGGTAAACTTTATGTATTATATGTTATAAACTTTATTTATGTACTATAAAAAACGCTTATATCATAAATTTTGTATAATTTTTTCTATATTTATATTATATCAAATTTTCTGATTTTTTAAACTAACTTTTTGTAAATTTTATTATATTATGTGTAGTTTTATACTATATAATTAGTTTTATTATACTTTTTATTTACCTATGATTATTAAATTTAATATATTTTGGTATATTATATTATATAGGGTACACCTTATGGCTTAAATTTATACACTAAAAAATTTTCTTAATGTATAAATTTAAGTTTGAGATTGTATCCCTATTGTATAGGGATACAATCTCCAATTTAAATTTATTCAACAACTTTAAAATATTTTCATACAAAATGTAGTGTTGAATTCTAAGTGATTCAGAGCATGTCTCACTATTTTAGGTATCCAAGTTTTGGAATGGATAATTTAAAAAGTCAACTTGGAACCCTATATATTGCGATAATTGGTTTATTTCAATATAATCGATCATAAAATTTATTAATATTAAAACTAGAGAAGGGATTGATATTATGACTTTAAGTACATTTTTTATAAAGGACAAAAAAGATAAAAATATTCATATTTATAAATGGGACTGTGACGTTTCTTCACCTAAAGGAATAGTTCAAATTTCTCATGGTATGGCAGAACATGGACTTAGATACGATAATTTTGCTAAGCTTTTAAATGATAATGGATTTATTGTTTATGCAAATGACCATCGAGGTCATGGCAAAACTAGCCCTAATAATTTAGGTTATATGGGGAAAGGTGATGCTTTTCATTTAATGGTAGATAATTTAAAAGATGTAACGGAATTAATAAAAAAAGAAAATCCTAATCTTCCTATATTTCTTTTCGGCCATAGTATGGGCTCTTTTTTATCTCTTCGATATTCTGAACTTTTTGGCAAAGAACTTAATGGCTTAATCTTATGTGGAAGTAATGGTAATCAAAAACTATTATTTTCTTTTGCAGAAAAACTAGCTAAATATCAAATGAAAAAACATGGTGAGAAAACCCCTGCTAAATTTATGGACAAATTAAGTTTTGGTAATTTTAATAATAAATTTAAACCTATAAGAACAAATTTTGATTGGCTCACTAGAAATACAGCAGAAGTCGATAAATATATAGATGACCCTTTATGTGGAGCTATACATTCTAATTCATATTTTTATTACTTATTAAAAGGACTAAAACGTAATCATAAAAGTGAAAATTTATCTATGATTCCTAAATCTTTACCTATATTACTTATAAGTGGAAGTGAAGATCCTGTTGGGCTTATGGGTAATGGTGTTAAAAAATTGCAAAAAAGTTTACTGCACCATGGAATAAACTCCGTAGATATGATTTTATATCCTGGTGCAAGACATGAACTTTTAAACGAACTAAATAAAGATGATATTCATTTGGATGTACTAAAATTTTTAAATGATATTTTATAGAATTATAATTTCAGTATCTACAAACTAAAGTGAGTGGTATAATTTTTTAATATTTTAGTTTTTATTATTATTATAGGTAAGATTTATTTGTTTTTCTGCATAAAAAAATCAGTAGCTTTGCTACTGATTTCATGGCAGGGGCACGAGGACTTGAACCCGGAACCAACGGTTTTGGAGACCGCTACTCTACCAATTGAGCTATACCCCTATAACAATAAATATTCTAGCATAACATTTTATGTTTTGTCAATATATTTTCAAAATAAAATCACACCTAAAGTTTAGGTATGACTTTATTTAAACTATAAAATTTTAAATCCTGCTGATTTAACTTTTGATAATATTTCATCGAAATTATCTGTTTTTAGCCTTACTACAATTTCTTTAACTTCTGTTTTGCTTTTAGGATCTACTACTACAAAACTCATTATGTCACCTTTGTTTTCTGTTATTATTTTAGATAACTTTGATATTTGGCCTGGAATGTCATGAGCTATTACAGCTAAACGATTACCCTTATTTAAACCAAACAATTCTGTGAATTGATGAAATATTCCATAGTGAGTTACTATGCCTTTAAATACTTCTCTATTGTCTACTACTGCTAAAAAAGAAACATTTTTAGTTTCTAAAAAATATGCAGCTTCTTCAACTTGTTCCAATGGTTTTATAACTGGAACATCAGTTCTCATTACATTTTCCACTAAAAAATCTGATAAAAGACATTCTCTTTCTACACTTTTTTCATAATAATAAGTATAGATTTTTTCTTTTGATATGACACCTAGAAATTCATCCCCTTCTGCTACTGGAATTGATAGAAATCCGTGTTTTTCCATAAGTTCTAAAGCTTCACCTATAGTCATTTTGGGCAAAGCCGTTACTAACTTATCTCTGGTTAACATCAAGTTACTTACAAACATTTTTTTCCTCCCTATCTCTATTTTATTTTTAGTTTTTATAAGGTTTCAAAATCTTATTTCATAGATTTTTAATACCTCTAAAGTGAATACATACTCGTAAATATCTTAAATATAAAAATATATTTAGACCAAAGTTTTTTTACACTTCACAAATAAATTTAAATGCGAGCTTGTTTCACTATAAGACTGCAAAATTTACACTTTATTTTTTAATTATTTTAAATCTGTTATTAAACGCCATAGAGGATTCCAATTTATAATTTTTATTTACATCATTATTAACTTAGAATTTTTAAGTTAAACAAAACCATGCATTAATGGATAGTTATGGTAATTTTCGTAATCAATTGTATTTTCTTAATATTCTTTCATTAATCAGTGTATAAAATACTAGTTTATAGTTTAAATTTATATTAATAATACTTTTTTCAGAATATTATATATTATTTAATTATACATTATTTTCTAAACTTTATAAATATCAAGTGGATATTGCTATTTTAAATTTATAGCTCTATTTAGCTTATGTTAATTAGCATAAAATCTTTACTAAAATATATATTTAAATAAACTTTATTTGTAACATTTTCACTTTATTTCTTTATAAATATAATATGTACAAATTTTACTATTATAAAACTAATAAAAAATTAAGAGTTTGTGTATTTTCTTTTCTTTTTATTATTTTTGGGCTAAAATATTATATGAGGTGAACGTAATGGAATTTATCGTTAATACTGTAGAAGAAACTCAAAAACTCGGTATTCAAATTGGCAAGCTTTGCAATAGTGGGGACATTATTTGCCTTATTGGTGATTTAGGAACTGGAAAAACTCATTTAACTAAAGGAATTGCCCTAGGTCTTGAAATAAATGAAAGTATAACTAGTCCCACCTTTAACATTGTTAACGAATATGACGATGGAAGATTAAAATTTTATCATTTTGATGTTTATAGAGTAAACGATCCTGATGAAATAGCTGCTATTGGCTTTGATGAATATATATTTGGCAATGGCGTTAGCGTTATAGAATGGGCTAACTACATTGAAGAATTAATTCCTCAAGACAATTTAACTATATTACTTGAGAAAGTACCTCAATTAGGGTCTTCATTTAGAAAAGTAACTATTAAACATCAAGGTAAAAGATATGATTATATAAAGGAGTTAACACTATGATAATTCTTAGCTTAGATTGTGCAACAGAATGCGCTACAGCTGCACTACTAAAAAATGATGCACTAATTGGTGAAATTAATATTAATAATAAAAAACAGCATTCATCAATTCTTATGCCAATGATTGACCAACTTTTTAAAAATACAAATTTAACATTAAATGATGTTGATGGGTTTGTTGTTTCTAAAGGACCAGGCTCATTTACTGGTCTTAGAGTTGGAATGTCTACAATAAAAGGATTAGCACAGGCTTTAAATAAGCCTTTTGTATCTGTTTCAACTTTAGATGGACTTGCAAATAATTTATATTTTGCTGATGGAATTATATGTCCTATAATGGATGCTTTACGTGGCAATGTATATACTGCTCTTTATAGTTTTGAAAATAATAGTCTAAAGGCTTTGACAGAGCCAATGATTTTATCTATAGAAGATCTTATACAAAAAGTTAAAGCTGAAAATAAAAAAGTTTATTTTATAGGTGATGGAACTTCTAAATATGAAAATCAATTATTAAGTTCCGTTACAAATTGTTATATTGCACCATGTCATTTAAATGTTGCAAAAGCTTCTTCATTAGGTGAAGTAGGATTAAACCTCCTTAATGAGGGAATAAAAGATGATATATACACTTCAGCACCACTTTATTTAAGACTTTCTCAAGCTGAACGTGAATATGAGGAGCGCATGAAAAATAATGGATAATTTGTCAGTTGAAAATATTAATGAAAATAATATTTTTGGTATAGAAGAAATATCTGAATTAAGTTTTCATAGTCCTTGGAGTTTAGAATCTATAAAAAAGGAACTTTCTAATTCCTATGCTAATTATGTAGTTTTAAAATTACAGGATAAACATATAGGTTTTGCTGGTGCCTGGGTTATTTTTGATGAAGCCCATATAACTAATATAGCTATCCACCCTAATTACAGAGGTTTAGGTTATAGCCATATTATTATGGATGCACTTTTAGAAAAATGTAAAGATGCCGGAGCAAATTCTATGACTTTAGAGGTTCGTGCTTCAAATATTGCTGCACAAAAATTATATGAAGGCTATGGCTTTAAAGTTGAAGGGATTAGAAAAAATTATTATGATAATCCTAAAGAAGATGGATATATAATGTGGAAATATGATATATAATAATTTTATAATATTATAAAAAGCAGATTGATTAGATTTTCAATCTGCTTTTATATCTACAATTAAACTTTTTTAGGTTCTCCAAGCATTGGTTCTACCTTAAACAATGTAATAGATAACCTTTTATATAATAAAAATGTTGTAAATGAAACTATTATTGATTTTACTCCATTAAAAGGTATTAATCCAAATACTATATAATTAATTAATTCTTTTCCTGCCATATGCATGCCAAAAGCTGGTAATAATATATATATATTTACTAGTATAGCAACTACTTCTATAGATAAAAATCCTAATATCATTCCTATAATAGCAGTCTTTTTACTTTTTTTTCTATGATAAATAATTGATGCTGGTAATACTAATGAGATTCCTACTAAAAAGTTTGCTAATTCCCCGACTAATCCTGTTGCTGTTCCTTTAAACAATATTATTAAAATATTTTTAAATAATTCTATTATTACTCCAATTAAAGGTCCAAAAGCAAATGCACCCATAAGCGCTGGAACATCGCTTAAATCCATTCTCAACCATGGAAATGCAGGTATTACTGGAATTTCCACATACATAAGTATAAATGCAATAGCAGATAGTAATGAAATTTTAATCATTTTGTTTAGTTTTTTTTCTTGTTTCATTTAAAAATACCCCCTATTATACACTTCTAGGAATCAATACAGCATAAAAAACCCTAACATAAATGTTAGGGCGAGATAACTATATCTATAGTAACGCTTGTATTAATCTTCTTTCATCCAGACTGTACTGTCGGCTTCGGAATTTAACCGAATCATGCCATAAGGCTCGCGGGCTTTACCGCCGGTGGGGAATTACACCCCGCCCTGAAGAGTATTAAATTGTTTATTGTTTTAAACTAATTATATATTAATTTTTCAAAAAAAACAATATAATATTATTTACTCAACGAAAACTCTAATAGTGCCAGATATTTGATTGTATCTTGCAGATTTTTTTATAAGATTTTCTATATACTCAGGAAAATTTTTATTTACTTCAGTGCTAAATGCTTCCTTTAAAAATGCTATACATTCATAGCAAATTCTAATATCTCTGCCACCTTCTAAATATAAATGTTCTAAAGCACTTTCATAGCTTATTTCTCTGCATTCATTGTTTTTAGCCATATTTACTATGTCATTAGCATCTTCTGCGGATTGCAGTTTTATTAGTATCTCTTTATTTTCATCATCAGTTAAATTGTACATTTTTAGCTGAGATTCAATAAAGTCTTTAAACCCTTCAAGTAAAATATCTTCTTTTAATGTATATAATATAACTTTATCTGATTCCTTTTTATCATAAAAAGTTAAATCCACTTTCTTATCTAAATCTACTTCTATTTTTCTTAAGTCTATATTATGTATTTCTAAATCTGGCTTACATATAATTATATTATGGCAAATTCCAGCAAATAAGTACTTTTCCATATTATCTCTCTCCCACTAAAAATATAATAACTTTATAAATCTAAAATTTATTTTTTTATTAATTAACTAATTTTAAACTTTATTTATAAACTCTAAATTTTTTATTTAAAACATTATAAAAATACAGCTATTTAATGCAAAAATCAATAATTAAATTCTGTTTTATTTCTGCATTTTATATCATTTTTAGACATTCTTCTTTATTTTGCCCTACTTACCTCAATATTAATCACTGTTTTATCTTATTGTATATATCTTAATTTTAATTATATTTATAATTTGCATATAATTATAGAGAAACAAGCTCAAATTTAAATTTATTCAATAATTTTAAAATATTTTTATACAAAATATAGTGTTGAATTCCAAGTGCTTCAGAGCATGTCTCACTATTTGGGGTATCCAAGTTTTGGAATGGATAATTTTAAAAGTAAACTTGGAACCCTATATTTAAAGATATAAATTAAATTTTTAATTTATATCTTCATCAATTAAAAGTCTTTACATATAAAATAAAAATAGACATATTTATATGCCTATATTTAAATTTGAAATTAGCTTTTTTTCATAGAAAGTGAAATCCTTTTTCTTTTCTCATCTACTTCCAAAATACTAACTTCTACAATATCCCCTACTTTTACAACATCTAATGGATGTTTTACAAACTTATCACTTAATTGACTTATATGCACTAATCCATCTTGATGAACCCCTATATCTACAAAAGCACCAAAATCTGATACATTCCTAACTGTTCCCATTAAAAGCATTCCTGGTTTTAAATCTCTCATTTCTACTACACCACTTTTAAATATAGGTTTTGGTAGTTCTTCTCTTGGATCTCTTCCTGGTTTTTTTATTTCTTTTATTATATCTTGTAATGTTGGAACTCCAACTCCTATTTCCTCTGCTAATTTAACTTCACATAAATCTTTTACTTTAGAGTCTATATCTAATAAATTACCTTTTTTTATATCTTCCTTAGAGTAATTTAATATGTCTAGAAGTTTTTTACATGCATTATAACTTTCAGGGTGAACTGAAGTATTGTCTAATGGCTCACTGCTTTCCATAACTCTTAAAAATCCTGCACATTGTTCAAAAGCTTTAGCTCCTAATCTTTTTACTTTTAAGAGTTCCTTTCTAGTTGTAAACTTACCATTTTCCTCTCTATATGAAACTATATTCTTAGCTATAGTTCCATTAACCCCTGATATATATGATAATAATGATGGTGTAGCTACATTTAAATCTACCCCTACATTATTTACACAGTCTTCTACTACTCCTTTTAATGACTCATCCAACTTTTTAGGAGTAACATCATGTTGATATTGACCTACCCCTATTGATTTAGGGTCTATTTTAACAAGTTCAGCTAGAGGGTCTTGCAATCTTCGTCCTATAGATATAGCACCTCTAACAGTTACATCTAACTCTGGATATTCTTCTGTTGCAAGTTTTGATGCCGAATAAACTGATGCTCCTGCTTCTGAAACTACAACATAATATATATCTTTTCCTATTTCTGATTTAACAGCCTTTATCACTTCAGCTAAAACTTCTTCTGATTCTCTACTAGCTGTTCCATTACCTAAAGAAATAACATCTACATCATGTTTTATGCATAAGTCCTTTAATGTGTTTATAGATTCTTTAACCTTTTCTTTGCTACCTGCTGTAGCAAAAACTGCTGTGTTTTCTAAAAACTTTCCTGTTTCATCTAATATAGCAATTTTGCAACCAGTCCTAAACCCTGGATCAAATCCCATTACAGTTTTACCTTTTATAGGTGATATCATTAATAATGCCTTTAGGTTTGCTTTAAATATGTCAATAGCACCTACTTCTCCTTTATCTGTTAAATCTCCTCTTATTTCTCTTTCTATTGATGGATAAATTAATCTTTTTAAACTATCTTCTACAGATTTTTCTATATATGAATCTGTTCTACCATTTCCTTTTAATGTTTTATTTTTTAAGTAGGCAATTATTTTATCTACCTCACAAGTGATTTTAACTGAAAGAATTTTTTCTTTTTCACCTCTATTTATAGCTAAAATCCTATGAGATGGTATTTTCTTAACCTCTTCCTTATAATCATAATACATTTCGTATGGCGTAGGCTCTTTTGAATCACCTTTAGTTTCTATATATCCTTCTTTAAAAATTAATGTTCTTATATACTTTCTGTATTCTGCCATATCAGATATTTTTTCACTTATAATATCCATTGCACCTTGAAATGCTTCATCAATGGATTTTACTCCTTTTTCTTCATTTAAGAACTGTGATGCATATTCATTTATATCACTATTGAAACTTCCATCAAATATTACTTCTGCTAGTGGTGTTAATCCTTTCTCTACCGCTATTGTTGCTCTTGTTCTTTTTTTAGGTTTATAAGGTCTATATATATCTTCTATCTCTGTTAATGTTGTAGCTTTTTCAAGAGATATCTTAATTTCTTCTGTAAGTTTTCCTTGTTCTTCTATAAGTCTTATAACATCTATTTTTCTATCTTCAAGGTTTCTAAGATAAGTTAATCTCTCAGAAAAATCTCTTAAAACTATATCGTCAATTCCACCAGTTCTTTCTTTTCTATACCTAGCTATAAAAGGCACTGTATTTCCTTCATCTAGCATTTCAATTACATTGTTTACTTGTTCATTTGAAAGTGCAAATTCTTTCATTAATCTATTTTTTATATTTTCCATTTTATCCTCCTATAAATATAGTGTTACAAGTTGACTACAAATTAAATTTTATGTTTAATTTAACTTTTCAACTTGTTATTCCATATCATATTTACATTTTTAATGCATATTATTTTATTATGAAATTATTTTCCTTAAGTTTCCATAATAATTCTACCATAAAATCCTTTGCAAATTAAATAATTTTATATTTTTAAGGAGATTGTTATGCCAATGATTTTTAAAAACAAAAAAAACATATTACTTATAAGTTTGACTGTTATATCAATATTTATAACAGTATTGTCAATTACATTTTATTTTAAAATAAATAATTTTTCCTCTAACCGAGTTGTAGAGCATATAAATTATCTTGCAAGTGATACATTAAAAGGACGACTTTGTGGAACTACAGAAAATAAATTAGCAGAAACTTATATACTAGATAATTTTAAAGATTTAGGTCTACTACCTTATAAAGAATCTTATACTGAAAGTTTTTCTATTCAATATCCTAAAAAATTAAATTTCAATCCTGAACTAAACATTATAGATTCTAATAGCAAAAATACAATCGATAGTTTTAACTATGGTGTAGATTATAAAGATGATGGAACTAATTTTAGAATAAATGATATTACTTTTTCATCATCAGATGTAGCTCAAAAGACTGATTCCTATTTACTTGTTAAATATAAAGGAGATTATGTTCTCTTTTATGCTATAAATGATAAATCTTTTTCTTTTAGAAGCTCTTTTTTAAGTAATTTCAATTATGGTCTATCAATTTATATGACTAAAGAAAGTTTAAATAAATTAATTACAGCTATCGAAAATGGTAGTATTGTTAACGCTAAAATTCCATTTTCTAATTCAGATGCCACTGTAAATAATGTTCTTGGTTATATTAAAGGAAAAAATTCTTCTATAGATCCTATAGTAATTTCTTGTCATTTTGACCATGTTGGAACAGATTCTATTGGAAATGTATATTATGGAGCTTTAGACAATGCTTCTGGTTCTTCTTTTGTATTGGAGCTTGCCCATTACATAAAATCTTTAGGAACACCTTCTAGAGATATTATTTTCGCAGCTTTTAATGGAGAAGAGTTTGGATGTGTAGGTTCCACTTATTTTTTTAATAACAATAAAAATCAATTAAAGAATAGTACTGTATATAATTTTGATATGATTGGAAGTTTTGATGGTATCCCTTTATGTGTAATGGGTGGAAAGGAAGACACTAAGGACACTTCCTTAATCCATGATTTGTCTCAAATTCTTGAAGATAAAAATGTGTATTTCAATTATATCTTTGAAGATTCTAGTGATCATATGATTTTTAGAAAAAATGACATTAGTGCAGTAACACTTATAGATAATGATTTATCTAGGATTCATACACCAAATGATAAAGTAGAGTTTATCAATAAAAAAGCTATTGACAGAGCCTTTTCTGTTATTTCAAAAGAACTTTGTGGTAATTACTTTAGTAATCCTTTTATTAAATATAATACTATAATCTTCATATCATCTTTGTGTACTTCTACTACCTTCTTACTTCTTTTATTTCGGGAATATAAACATGTGTCCAAATAAAAACAATGGTGATTTTTAAAAGTCACCATTATTTTTATGTTTAAATTTATACTAAATTAATATAATTTAATTTTTCTACATAACCTTTTTATTTTTTAAGTTCTACTATATATTTATTATAATATATAAAAATAAAACTTAATTTTAAGGAGAGCTTTATGAAAAAACTAGTACTCTTTCCAATAGTTTCAGTTATTCTTTTCTCAATAGTAGCATTTATATCAACTTTTACCTTAAATAGTCCCCAAAAAGATGCTTTAATAACTATACTCTATGCTGTATTACTTATTATTAATATATTAGGTCTATTAACAACAAATAAATTAAAGGAAACAAGTAAATTAAACAATGAAGATTTTAAAAAAGTTGCTTTATGTAAAATTATCAATATAGCATTCATAATTATTCAAATCCCTGGAATAATTGTACTTGTATTAAATATATATTATTTTTACCTATAATAAATAAGGACTACTGCTCAATTAACTTTTATAAGTTAGTTTTGCAATAATCCTTTTTATGTTTTGTCTTATAAAGTTTTTAAATACTCTGTAATAAATTGCTCTATATTACCATCCATAACAGAATCTACATTAGCAGTTTCCGTTCCTGTTCTATGGTCTTTAACTAGACTATATGGATGAAATACGTAGGATCTTATCTGACTGCCCCAACCATTATCTTTTATTTCACCAGCTAAATCTTCTATTTTTTCTTTATGTGCCTGTTCTTTTAAATTAACTAATTTTGATTTTAACATTTTAAGAGCGTAGTCTTTATTTGTATGCTGACTTCTCTCGCTTTGACATTGAACAACAATTCCAGTTGGTATATGAGTTATTCTTATAGCCGATTCTGTTTTATTTACATGCTGACCACCAGCACCACTAGCCCTAAATGTATCAATTTTCAAATCATCAGATTTTATATCTATATCTTGACTTTCTGTAAGTTCTGGTAACACTTCACAACCAGCAAAAGATGTTTGCCTTTTACCATTTGCATTAAAAGGAGATATTCTTACTAATCTATGAACCCCTTTTTCTGCTTTTAAATAACCATAAGCATATTCACCAGTTACTTTTAATGTTACACCTTTTATGCCTGCTTCATCTGCTGGTATATAATCCATTACTTCTAATTTAAAGCCTTTACCCTCACAATACCTTGTATACATCCTATAAAGCATTTCAGTCCAGTCTTGTGCATCATTTCCTCCTGCACCAGTATGAAGAGTTACTATAGCATTATTTCTATCATACTCTCCACTTAAAAGAGTTTCTATTTTCAAATCATCAATTATAACTCGAAGCTCTTTTAATTCTTTTTTTATTTCTTTATAAGATTCATCATTTTCTTCCTCTAAACTCAGTTCTGTTAAAATTTCTAAATCCTCTACCCTTAAATTAAGCGATTTGAATTTTTCTATTTTATCATTTATATTTTTAGATTGTTGAGTAATTTCTTGAGCCTTATTTACATCATCCCAAAATGTTGACTCCTGCATTTTCATCTCTAATTCACTAAGTTTTAATTTTAAATTAGCAAGGTCAAAGTGAAACACTCAATTCTTGTAAATCTTTTTTTAAAATATTTATTTCATTTGATATTTCTTCTAAATATAATAACAACTTTTTCACTTCTTTCATCAATTTATTAGTATAAGGCATAATCAAATATAGGGTTCCAAGTTGACTTTTAAAATTATCCATTCCAAAACTTGGATACCTAAAATAGTGAGCCATGCTCCGAATCACTTAGAATTCAACACTGCATCTTGTATGAAAATATTTTAAAGTTATTGAATAAATTTAAGTTGGAGCTTGTTTCCCTATATTTCTAACATTTTTCATCTCTTATTTTTTCATATGCCTAAGGCATGTTAAAAGAACAACTTAAAATCTATTTCTGATTCATTATTTTCTCTTACCATGCCTTAATTTTAAAATTATATTGTTTTATTTTCCTCTACCACAGCAATTTTTATATTTTGCTCCTGATCCACATGGACATGGATCATTTCTTTGAGGTTCTACTTTTTTTCTTACAGGTTGTTTTGCTAATGAGTCATCAGCATTTGTTGCTGTTTCTTTAGCTACCTTTTCTCTTTCTGGAGCTTTTTCGATTCTTACATGGAATAGATATTTAACAGTTTCTACTTTTATAACTTCGATCATTTCATCAAACATATCACTACCTTCCATTTGATACGCTTGTGCTGGATCCTGTTGTTTATACGCTCTTAAACCTATACCTTGTTTTAGATGTTCCATATTATCTATATGATCCATCCATTTAGAGTCAACAACCTTTAAAAGAATAACTCTTTCTATCTCTCTCATTTGCTCATTGCCAAAAGTTTCTTCTTTCTCTGTATATATTTTAGTTGCATACTCTAAATAAGCTTTAATTATTTCATCATTAGATTCTTTTTCTAATTGTTCAAAAGTAAATTGTCCTTTTTCAACAAACAGTTCTTCCATATAGCTTATAAGAGTTTTAAGTTCCTCATCAAAAGTATCTTCTACTCCACTTATATGAGAATTTACAGCTTGAGTTATTACATCCTCAATCATAGATTGTATTTGCTCTTTTAAATCTTCACCTGTTAAAACACGCTCTCTTTGAGAGTATATAATTTCTCTTTGTTTGTTCATAACATCGTCATATTTAACAACATTTTTTCTTATATCAAAGTTATTTCCTTCAACTTTCTTTTGAGCACTTTCTATTGCATTACTAACCATTTTACTTTCTATTGCATCCTCATCTGTTAATCCTAATTTTTCAACTACTGATGCTAATCTTTCTGATCCAAATATTCTCATTAAATCATCTTCTAATGAGATATAGAATCTTGATTCACCTGGGTCACCTTGACGACCAGCACGACCTCTTAATTGGTTATCTATACGTCTAGATTCATGTCTTTCAGTACCAATTATCTTTAATCCACCAAGTTCTATTACACCTTCACCTAATTTTATATCAGTACCACGACCAGCCATATTTGTTGCTATTGTAACCATGCCACTTTGACCTGCTTGAGCAACTATTTCTGCTTCTTTTTCATGATACTTAGCATTTAACACTTGGTGTTTTACACCTTTTTTCTTAAGCATATGTGATAATATTTCTGAGTTTTCGATACTTACAGTACCAACAAGCACAGGCTGACCTTTTTTGTTAGTTTCTGATATATCTTCTACTATTGCTTTATATTTTCCAAGGACAGTTTTATAAACTGAATCTGGTCTATCTACTCTTTTAATTGGTTTATTTGTTGGTATTACTATAACGTCTAAACCATAAATCTCTCTAAATTCACCTTCTTCTGTTAAGGCAGTACCTGTCATACCAGCTAATTTTTTATACATTCTAAAGTAGTTTTGGAATGTTATTGTAGCTAAAGTTTTTGATTCTTTTTCTACTTTTACTCCTTCTTTAGCTTCTATAGCTTGGTGAAGACCATCACTATATCTTCTACCTTCCATAAGTCTTCCTGTAAAGCTGTCAACTATTACAACTTCTCCATCTTTAACTATATAGTCTTTTTCATTTTTCATCATATAGTTAGCTTTTAACGCTTGAACAACATGATGTTGAATTGCCATATTATCTTGATCTGCATAGTTTTCCAAATGGAAGTACTTCTCTGCTTTTTCTACACCTTCATCAGTTAAAATAACAGAGTTAGCTTTTTCATCTCTTTCATAATCTTCTTCTTCTTTTAATGACTTTACAAAGAAGTCTGCAACTTTATAAAATTCAGTAGATTTCTCACCTTCACCGGAGATAATAAGTGGTGTTCTAGCCTCATCTATTAATATTGAGTCAACCTCATCCACTATAACATAGTTTAGTCCTCTTTGAACTTTTTCTTCTTTATATATAACCATGTTATCTCTTAAATAATCAAATCCAAATTCATTATTTGTACCATAAGTTATATCTGCGCCATATTGTTCTTGTTTTTCAGTCTGACTTTGGCCATGTATTATAACACCTACTGTTAATCCTAAAAACTCATGAACTTTACCCATTTCATCTCTATCTCTTTTTGCTAGGTAATCATTAACTGTAATTACATGTACTCCTTTTCCTGTTAAGGCATTTAAATAAGATGGTAATGTAGCTACTAATGTCTTACCTTCTCCTGTTCTCATCTCTGAAATTCTACCTTGATGAAGTACAATTCCACCTACTAATTGAACATCATAATGTCTAAGTCCAAGAACTCTTTTAGACGCTTCTCTTACAACTGCTCCAGCTTCTGGTAGTAAGTCGTCTAATGTTTCTCCATCTTTTAATCTCATTTTAAATTCTTCAGTCTTATGTCTTAATTCTTCATCTGATAATGCTGAAATCGATGGTTCTAAATCATTTATTTTTTTCACGATTGGCATTATACGTTTTATTTCCCTCTCACTGTAAGATCCAAAAATTTTATTAAAAAGTTTCATACCTTTTCCTCACTCTTTCATCCATTAAATTTTGTACCTGTAGGTAATTAAATATTTACCACTAGCTTTTTATATATTATTGGAATTTTTCTTTCTAAATTTACGCATTATATTGTTTCTCAATCTCACCTTTGTTTAAAAAATAAGTATAAAATTTCACTTTAAAATTATACCACTTATTTTTTATTCATTCAACTTAAGCACAGATATTAGTAGCTTTAAAAGTTCTTTTAAATCACTGATATTTACACTCTTTGAAATGTATTTAAAGTTAATATTTCCCATCAAAAAAATGATGCGAAAAATCGCATCATTTTATATTTATATTAATTAAAATTCTTGTTCTATTAAACCATAGTTACCATCTTTTCTTTTATATAAAACATTTGCCATTGATGTATGACTATTAGTGAATACAAAGAAATCATGACCTAAAAGTTCCATTTGTAAAATAGCTTCTTCCGTTGACATTGGCTTTATTGCAAATTTCTTAGTTTTTACTATTTTAGGTTCCTCATCCTCATATTTGTAGTCATCGATATTATTAAAATTCAAATCAACATTTTGATTTCTCTTTTGCAATTTAGTTTTTTGTTTTCTTATTTGACTTTCTAACTTATCTAAAACTAAATCTATAGCAGCATACATATCTTCATGCTTTTCTTCTGCTCTTAGCCTTACTCCATTGAACGGTATAGTAACTTCTATTTTACTTTTATTCTTTTCAACACTTAAGGTTGCATTTGCGTTTACTTCTTCAGAGAAATATTTATCTAATTTAGATAATTTCTTATCTACTACATCTCTTAAAGCACTTGTAAGTTCTATGTTTTTTCCCATTGATTTAACATTCATATACTACAACCCCTTTCTCGAGCCAAAAGCATTATGCTTATTTATTAAGTTTGTTTTGTATTTATATTTTAATATTATTTTTTTTATTTATCAAATTTAGTTTTTTGAATATTTAGACACTGTTACAGATATTTCACTTCTTCTCACATTATTTTTTGTCTTTACTATATTGTTTAGTATATGCTATTTTTTTATTGTTATGATATAATTAAAGTAATTGAGTTATTTTATATTTATGCAATTTATCAAATTAATTGTTTATTTGGTTTATATACATTTTTTATTAACAAACAAAGAAAAGCTAATTACAACTTATGTTGCAATTAGCTTTATTTGCATAAATTGGTTGACCTGGTCTTTGCCCCCACACTCGCCTGCTGGAGATTTCGCTACCCAGAGTTAACTTCTCACTACTAATTCTCTCGCTTTATTAGCGGCAGGACTTACTTCTAAGCCGCACCATGATCATTAAAACTTTGTTTAACTTACGTGGATCGTTTTGCCTGCGACTGGCATCGATTTTCAACCACAAACCCAACTTACTTTTTATATTATACTACACTTTTTGTTCCAGTCAAGATAAATACTTTTTTTATTCCATTTTCTTTTAAAGTTTTGCTACAATTTATTAAGGTTGCTCCTGTAGTCACTACATCATCAATTAATAGCACATTTTCAAAATTACTATTACTACTTTTAACAAACTTAAAGCATCCATCTACATTTCTCCATCTCTCCCAAGATGTTAACCCTATTTGATCTTTTGTTTCCTTAACTTTCTTTATCATTTGTTTACAAGGTATATCAAGCTTTTCTGATAACTTCTTTGCAATAACTTTGGCCTGATTGTACCCTCTTTTATTATAAGTTTTTCTACTAATTGGTACGAAAGTTATAACATCTATTTCTATACTTTTTTCTATAATTAACCTTTTCATATAGTTTGCTAATATTTCTCCGCAAGTAAAATTACTTTCATATTTGAGCTTCATAACAATATCTCTCATTATTAATGTATGTTCTGCTATAGAGTAACATTTGTATTTGTCCCCACCATGATATATATAAAATGGTTTGTTTATAATTTCTATATCTTTTCTACATATAGCACATAAATTATTTGACAATGCATAATTTTTACAAATAACGCATGTATTATCACTAGGATATATAATGTCTAATATACAATTTATTATATATTTTGAAGTCTTATAAATCCCTCTTCCCAACCTTTCTTATTTAAATTTCTCATTATTGATTTAGCCTTTTCTATATCTTCATTTTCATCTTTACAAATGAAGATTATTTCTTTCCTCATTACTGATTTAGCTCTTTCAATTTTACTAACTAAATAAACTAAATTTTTATAATTAAATTTATTATCATCTGCAAAAAATACCATTATGTTTATATCAGCAAGCTTTTCATTATGAAATTCATCATAGTCATCGGTTATTAATATACCTGTTTTACTTTTTAGAAATGCTTTTATAGAGGTTTTATCCTTTTTTTCTTTTATAAAATAAAATATATCCTTTGTTAGCTTTTCTCTTAATTTATCCATATACAAGTACACACTTATAACCTTATCGTTGCTAGGAACATATATTATTGTCTTTTTTTCTGTAGCAATTGTCCAACTTATGTATTCATAAGCCACTAGTGGCAAATCTTCTTCCATATCTATTTTTGTAGTAATAACCCTAGGTTCTATAAGGGGAGTATTATATTTATTTAAAGGAAAATGTATAGATACAGCTCTATCAAATATAGGTTCAATAGAGTATGCTATTATTGTGCCTCTACTTTTAACTGCTTTTGACAATATATTTTTTATATTTTTTTTAGATTGAAAAGGCATATATCCAAGTTCATCAAATATTACCAAATCATATTTTTCATCTAAATATAATGCCCTATTATAATCACAAAAATTCACCTTACAGCTATCTTCATCAGTTTTTTCATCTAAATATACATAGTCATTATTCTCTAGGTAACTTATAAGTTCTATATTTTCTTTTTCTTCATTTACAATATATAAAACAGATTTATTATTATTTATGCAATAATTTATTGCATCTAAAAATATAGTAGCTGTATTATAAAAATAAGAAATTACATTTATTATATCCGTATTATTTTTTACATATTTTAAAACTTCTTTAATAACGTATTCTTTTCCTTTAATCATATTTTAAATAAATCTCCTTATCAAATTCCAAATATTTCACTTATTCTCCACTTCAAACCTGAGTATCTCTCAAAAGTTCTATCATTATCTTTCATAAAAGATACTGTTTTTTTATCTCCCACTAAAACGACTAGTTGCTTTGCTCTAGTAACTCCAGTATATAAAAGATTTCTATTCATAAGCATTGGAGGTCCCATAAACATTGGCATTATAACTACTGGAAACTCACTTCCCTGGCTTTTATGGATGGTTATAGCATAAGCTAACGCCAACTCATCTAAATACATGTCATCATATTCAACAATCTTGTCATCTTCAAAAATAACTGTTAAATTGTTATTTTCATTTATATCGTAAACATATCCAACATCACCATTAAATACTCCTAGCCCTGTACATTCTGCATCAAAAACCTTTTCTTTCTTAGTCCATTTTAAACTATAATTATTTTTTGTTTGCATAACCTTATCTCCAATTCTAAATACCATTTCTTTGAGTTCCTTTTCTGGTTTATTAGCACTTGGTGGGTTTAAGATTAATTGCAATTCTTTATTTAGATTGTCAACTCCTGCTATGCTTTTTTTCATAGGAGACAATATTTGTATATCCTTCATTTTATCCCAGTTAGTGTTAAATTTAGGCAATCTTGTACTTATTAAGGATATTATTTGTTCTAATATATTTTTGCTATCTCCGCATTGTATAAAGTAAAAATCACTACCTTTTGAATTTAGTATAGGCATCTTTCCATCATTTATTAAATGGGCATTAACAGTTATCATACTTTCTTTACCTTGTCTAAATATTTCATTTAACCTTACTGTTTTAACAACACCACTTTCAATTATATCTCTTAAAACGTTTCCTGGCCCTACAGATGGTAATTGATCAACATCACCAACTAGTATTAACCTTGTGCCTGTAAATATAGCATTCATCATGCTATTCATTAAATTTATATCTATCATAGATGCTTCATCAACTATTAAAACATCACATTCTAACTTTCTGTCGGTTAATAATTCACTTTCTTCTTCTTCCTCCGATGCGCCCATCTCTAAAAGTCTATGTATAGTTTTAGCCTCTCTTAAAGTAGTTTCACTCATCCTTTTAGCCGCTCTTCCTGTTGGTGCTGCCATATTAACCTTCATTCCAGCTTTTTCAAATATACTTACTATACAGTTTATTATAGTGGTTTTCCCTGTTCCTGGACCTCCTGTTATAACCTCTATTCCATTAGTCATAGCTCCTTCTATTGCTTCTCTTTGACATTTAGCTAACTGTATATTCTGCTCATTTTCAAAGTTTTCTATTTCTTCATCATAATTAATCTCTAATTCATCATATTTAGTAGTGCATAATTGAACAAGTTTCTTTGTAACTCCCATTTCAGCATAAGCATATTGAATGGTAAATACACACTGAACACTGTCTATATTTTCTACTTTAATTTTACCTTCAATTATATTTTCTCTTATAGCTAAATCAATATTTTCTTCATCTACTTGTAAAACATCTATAGCTCTTTTTATAAGTTTTTCTAATGGCATGTATGTGTTACCTAATAAACAAAATTCATTTATTATATATTTTATTCCACTTTTCACTCTAAATATAGAATTTTTCTCCACGCCTAAGCTCATAGCTATTCTATCTGCCGTTTTAAATCCAATTCCATTTATTTCTTCTGTTAATATGTATGGATTATCTTTCACAATAGCTACAGAACTGCCTCCAAATCTTTTATAAATTTTCATACACTGGTTAGCAGTCATTCCATAGGTTTGAAAAAATATCATTATATTTCTAATCTCTATTTGTGCCGAATATGATTTCATTATTAATTTTATTTTCTTTTTTCCTATACCATTAATTTCTTTTAGTCTATCTATATCTGTATCTAATATTTCTAATGTCTTTTCTCCAAAATGATCTACTATTTTTTTTGCAGTAACAGGTCCTACCCCTGAAATAATCCCACTTGATAAATATTTTTCTATTCCTAGCTTACTAGTTGGTAAAATTTCTTCAATGGACATCACTTTCATTTGCTCACCAAATTTTTCATGTGTAACCCAATCGCCTGTAACTTTATATTGACCGCCTTCTTTAATGTAAGGTATTACACCGACTATTGTATGTCTTTTCTTTCCATCTTTTAAATGAGCTATTGTATATCCATTTTCTTCATTTTTAAAAATAATATCCTCTAGTATCCCTGTTATATCTGACATAAAAATCTCTCCTAAAATTGTTCTTTTGAATATTATATCATAGAGCCATACTATTCTCATTTATTAATATACTTGACAAATGTTTAGGCTTTCAAACAAACATAACATTTATCCATACTAATCAAAAAACACACCCAAAGGTGTGTCTTTTATATTATAAATATTTTTTTATTTCTTCCACTTTGTCTAATTGCTCCCATGGAAGATTTAAATCATTTCTTCCAAAATGACCATAAGCCGCAGTTTGTTTGTATATTGGTCTTCTTAAGTCTAATTGTTTTATTATAGCTCCAGGTCTTAAGTCAAATACCTTTTTAATTATTTCTATTATTTTTTCATTAGAAATTTTTTCTGTTCCAAATGTATCAGCTTCTATAGATACAGGATTAGCAACTCCTATAGCATATGCAAGTTCTATTTCTATTTTATCAGCAACCCCAGCTGCCACTAAGTTTTTAGCAACCCATCTAGCCGCATAAGCTCCTGAACGATCAACTTTAGTTGCATCTTTTCCTGAGAATGCTCCACCACCGTGTCTTCCATATCCACCATAAGTATCAACTATTATTTTTCTTCCTGTTAAACCAGAATCTCCTTGTGGTCCACCTATAACAAATTTACCTGTTGGATTTATATAATATTTAGTATTTTCGTCTAATAATTCTGCTGGAACAACAGCTTTTACAACATGCTTCATTAAATCTTCTCTTATTTGTTCTTGTGTTACAGTTTCACAGTGTTGTGTAGATATTACTATTGTATCTATTCTTACTGGAGTTTCATTTTCATACTCAACTGTAACTTGAGTTTTCCCATCTGGTCTTAAGTATTCTAATGTCCCATTTTTTCTTACTTCTGTTAATCTTCTTGAAAGTCTATGAGACATAGCTATTGGAAGTGGCATATACTCTGGAGTTTCTTTACTTGCAAATCCAAACATCATACCTTGATCTCCAGCTCCAACTGCCTCTACTTCATCCACTTCTTGTCCTCTTTTTTCAATAGCTTCATCTACACCTTGTGCAATGTCAGGTGATTGCTCATCTATTGATGTTAATACTGAACAAGTTTTATAATCAAATCCATATTTCGCTCTTGTATAACCTATTTCTTTTATTGTCTCTCTTACTACTTTAGGAATATCTATATAGCAATTTGTGCTTATTTCACCCATAACTAATACCATTCCTGTAGTTACTGCTGTTTCACAAGCTACTCTTGCATGAGAGTCTTTTGCTAATATACTATCTAATACCGCATCTGATATTTGGTCACAAATTTTATCTGGATGTCCTTCTGTTACTGATTCTGATGTAAATAATCTTCTCATTTTTAAATCTCCTTTCAAATTTCCGTTCTAATGGAAGAGAGTGGCCTTAAAAATAATACAAGGTATACTTATTATTACAAAATCCTTGTAACTACTATTTTTATGCAATAAAAGACCTCTTCTTGATAAGAAGAGGTCGAAATTTCGTACTCGCACTCTCTTATCTTGCAGAATATTTCTGCAGGAATTGGCACCATTGTGCTAAGCACCGGTTGCCGGGTTTCATAGGGCCCTTTCCCTCCACCTCTCTGGATAAGAGTAATTATATAATTTTATGATACAATGTTATCATCAAAATACATCATTGTCAACAATATATTGTTTTATTTATACCGGAAATATATTCAATAATTTTTATAATAAAAAACACTTTAGAAAATCTAAAGTGTATGGTGGAGGAGGACGGATTCGAACCATCGAAACGAAACGTAACAGATTTACAGTCTGCCCCCTTTGGCCACTCGGGAACTCCTCCAYTTATGGAGCTGGCAATAGGAATCGAACCTACAACCTGCTGATTACAAGTCAGCTGCTCTACCGTTGAGCCATGCCAGCGTATTATTATATTTTTATATTTTAAGTTTAATGGTGGTCACAACAGGGTTCGAACCTGTGACCCTCTGCTTGTAAGGCAGATGCTCTCCCAGCTGAGCTATGCGACCGTGTTATATGGTGGAGGAGGACGGATTCGAACCATCGAAACGAAACGTAACAGATTTACAGTCTGCCCCCTTTGGCCACTCGGGAACTCCTCCACTTATGGAGCTAGCAATAGGAATCGAACCTACAACCTGCTGATTACAAATCAGCTGCTCTACCGTTGAGCCATGCTAGCGTGTTATTTTTAGTCGGTAACTTCGACAAGGTTTATTTTATAATTTTGTAGTATTTTTTTCAAATCCAAATTTAGCCTTTACAAGCAATTATTTTAAATTTATTCTTACTTTCTATGTTTATCTCTCTTTTCCTTATCAATTTACTTTGTTAAATTTAAAGTAAATTTAGAATTCTTCAGTTATTTCTTTATTCATAAAAGGTTTGGCAATCTCTTTGGCTTCTTTAATTTCTTCTTCAGTTAAATATTTCTCTAATACAGTTATGATTTTTTTTACACCTAAATCTTTATTTTCATAATTTAAATATTTAACTATATTATTAAATTCTTTTTTAGGTACCTTATATGCGAATGTTATTAGTTTTTTCTTTTCCGATAAAGATACTTGTTTTAATACTTCCTTTGCTTCTGCTCGCACTAGTTCTGCCCCTAACTTTTTCTTATTTTTATTGTAAGAATCAAATTCACCTTCTATTGAAATATTAATGTCATTCTCAGTTTCTTCCACATCGTCATAAAAAGGTCTTTTATTTTTATACTTCATCTCACCATCATAAGCAACAGCATCATTACCATTATCTACACTACTATTGTGTTTTATATCTTCTTTAGTATGCTCTTTATTTTTTTTCTTATTAAAAATTAAAGGTTCTGAATAGCTTTTGTTTTGATTTTCTTTTATACTTTCATCTTTTTTTTCAGTTTCTTCAGTTGCTATATTAATTTCATTTTTTATACTTAAATACTCATTATTTCTGTAAAACATTAATATAGTACAACTATACATTATAGTACACAAAATTATTATACATGAATATATTTTTTTTATAATTATCACTCCCAGTTAATATTATGAACATAAAAAAATTTAGATATACTTAATTATTAACAAATGCAAAGACTCATATTCAACTGTGTACTTACATAAAAAAATATTTTTACTTTTTTCTAAATGTTTATAATCACATTCCATTTTTTTGCATATATATTATTAAGCGTATTTTTAATATTTTTACATTTATACAAATATTATAGAAGATAATAATTAAATTTTATTTTGTATAAATCAATTTTAAGTTGATACTTAAATTTTTTAAAATGAATCACAATTCTCTAGGAGGTGCAATCAGTGGCTAAAATTAAAACCCATTATAAAAATCCCCTAGCTTATTACAACTTAGCTACTTTTATTAAAGATTATTTAGATGAAGATACTATCATTATATGTATAGGTACAGATAGATGCATAGGCGATTGTTTAGGTCCACTAGTTGGAACTTGTTTAAAAGAAAATTTTTTCCCTCTACCTGTTTATGGAACAATTTCTGATCCTATACATGCATTAAACTTAGAAAATAAGCTAACCGAAATTAAACTTAAACATCCTAATTCAAAAATAATAGGAATTGATGCTTGTCTAGGGCCACATTCAAGTATAGGTGAAATACAAGCAAGAGATTTTTCTATAAACCCTGGCAAAGGTGTTGGAAAATTACTTCCACCAGTAGGAGATATGTCTTTAATAGGAATTATTGATTCTAGTGATGATACAGAACTGTTTACAAATCGAAATATAAGATTAAACCTGATTATGCAATTATCCAAGGTTATAACAAAAGCCCTTTTACATTCATATTATTTAGCTTTTGATAACTCATCTTTTATTTAAAGTTCCCATAATTTGAAATAATAAAATGACACAGTAAGAAACTGTGTCATTTTATTAATTAAATTATTAATAAAAAGATAGGTCTTGTCCTCCAAATGAGTCGCCCATTTTATCTATAAATTCTAACGCTTTACCTGTTCCTATTGCAACACATGAAACAGAATTCTCTGCTACATATACTGGTACTTTTGTATAGTCTTGTACCAATTTATCTAAGCCATCTAAAAGTGCTCCTCCGCCAGTCATAACTATACCTTTTTCCGCGATATCTGCTGCTAATTCTGGTGGCGTTTTTTCTAGTACAGCATGAGTACATTCAGCAATTGAAGCTACTGCTTCTCGTAAAGCTTCTCTCATTTCTGTAGAATTGACAGTTATATTTTTAGGAAGACCTGTAATTAAATCTCTTCCTCTTATATCCATGTCAATTTCTTCATCTTTTTTATAAGCTGATCCTATGTTTATCTTTAAATCTTCAGCAGTTCTTTCACCTATCATTAATTTGTGTTTTTTTCTTATGTATTTAATTATAGCATCATCAAAATTATCTCCTGCTACTTTGATAGATTCTCTAACTACCATTCCACCTAAAGATATAACAGCTATATCTGTAGTTCCTCCACCAATATCTATTACCATATTTCCACTAGCTTTAGAAATATCAAGTCCAGCTCCTATAGCTGCTGCTAATGGTTCCTCTATTAGATAAACCTTTTTAGCACCTGCATTTCTTGCTGCATCTTCAACAGCTCTTCTTTCAACTTCTGTAGATTCACATGGAACGCATACTACAACTCTTGGTGCTGCTTTCTTATTTCCACAAGCTTTTTTTATAAAATGTTCAAGCATTTTCTCTGTAACATCATAATCTGAAATAACACCATTTCTTAAAGGACGTATAGCAACTATGTTTCCTGGAGTTCTTCCTATCATTTTTCTAGCTTCTTCTCCAACTGCTAAAACCTTATTTGCATTTTTTTCAATTGCTACAACTGAAGGCTCTTTTAATATAACGCCTTTTCCTTTCATATAAACAAGTACTGTAGCTGTTCCTAAATCTATTCCCATGTCTGTTCCCATACCGAAAAAAAACATACTTTAATTCACTCCTGCTCTTTCGTATTTTAACTAAAAGTTTAGCTTTAAACTAAATAACTCTTATATTGTCTAATTATAATACGAAAGCCTTTATCCTTCAATTGTTTTATATTTCATCTGTGTAGCTTTTCCACCTCTAATGTGTCTTTCTGCCTTATTTAAGTCCAATACATTTTTAGCTTCTTCTGCAATTTGAGCATTGATTTTAGGTAATCTTTCGGTCATGTCTTTGTGTATAGTACTTTTACTTACACCAAATACAGTTGCAGTTTTTCTTATAGTTTCTTGTGATTCAATTATATATCTTGCAACTTGCAATACTCTTTCTTCAATGTAGTCTTTCAACGTGTTGCCTCCTTAATCCTTATATATTTATAAATATGCTTATATTTCCACATAAATTACTTATGTATAAGCCATTCTCTGAATAATTCAGAAAATGGCTTTAATAATACTAACTATTTTTTATAATTTACATATTTACTAGGATCTATGTTTTCACCATCTTTTAAAACTTCAAAATGTAAGTGAGAACCATATTCTTCATATGCAAATGTAGTTGTGTTTCCAACTTTACCAATTTCTTGAGAACCTTTTACTGAATCTCCTTTTTTTACAGCTACTTTTTCTTGCAAATTAGAATATCTACTTACAATTCCATTTTGGTGATCTATTTCAACATATGTTCCTTCTGATGAAGTATCTACATTTTTAATAACACCATTCATCATTGCAACTACAGGTGTACCTTCTTCAACTTTTACATCTATACCAAAGTGTGGTCTGTAGTCTTTAGTTGAAGACATGTAAACAGGGTCTTCTGTGTATGAACGAGCTAAACTTCCATCTACTGGTTTAACTGATTCACTATCTGTTGCATTTGAAACTGATTGACTTTCTGCATTTTTTTGAACTTGTACTTCTGGAACTGCTTTAAGCTCCTCTTTTTTTACTTGTAACGCATCATTATAAGTTTTAGGTTCTACAGTTGCTCCATTAGTTTGTTTGTCCTCTTTTGTTTCTTTATTTGCCTTTTGTTCCATTGCTGGTAATTGAGCCACATCTCTTTTATCCTTAGATGTTGTTAATATTGTTACTGTTGCTACTGCACATAGGCAAACAAATAAAATTACATAAAATCCTTCCTTTTTAAAAAATTGTTTAAATTTTGTTTTCTTATCCATAAAAACACCTCCACTAGTATTGTTGTCCTATCTTTTTAAGTTAATTCACTTTTGTTATTATTTTTTCTCGTTTTTTTTCGACTTTTTTCTTATATGTTTTAAAAAATAAAGAACTCATGATAACCATGAGTTCTTATAGGCTTTTAAATTTTAATTTTAACTTATATCTCAATCAAATAAGGATTCTTTAAGTTAGATAAACCATATACTAGTGGATAGTTATGGACGTATTCAGTTTGCATCCCTTATCACTATATTATTTTTTATTTATTTGTTCTAAAGTTATTCCTGTATAATAGTGCTGTAATATATCCTTATAGGTTTTTCCTTCACTAGCCATATTATTAGCTCCCCATTGACTCATACCTACTCCATGGCCAAAACCTGTACAGCTTATCTCCATGTCATTATCTAAATAGTTTATTTCAAAGTTAGCAGAATTAAGACCATAAAGACTTCTAAATTTAGGCCCACTGATAGTTGCTGTTCCTAATTTTATACTCTTTATACTTCCACCATCAGTTCTTTCTAAAATTTTTATTTGATCTTTTATATTATTTAATGACATATTGGCATTATACTCACTATTAGCTTTTTCAATAAAATCTGCATAGGAAATTGAAACTACGCTTTTATATCTTGGTGCATTTTCTTCTCCTTTACTTTCAACACTTCTTAAATATGGTAGCGCGTTTACAAAAACATCTTCTGAGTTTTCAGTTTTTCCACTACTAGTAGAAAAGTAGTACGCTCCACTAGCAAGTCCTCCATCATAAGATAAGACTTGTCCTTTTGTAGCGTTTACAGCTTCTTCTACCTTTTTCCAGTTACTTTCTCCTTTAACACCCCACATTTGAATTTTTTCCTCTTTGCTTAGATATACCTGACAATGAGTTGTATCACAAAGATCTGATCCATTACTTTTATTACACCCACCACCAATAGCTTTCGTATGAGCTACTGTATATGTTCTAGCGGCTACTGCTTGAGCTTTTAATGCTTCTATTTCAAAATTTATTGGCATTTCACTACTTATAACTCCTTTAATATATTCTTCTATAGGTAGTTCAACCACTCTGTCTTGCTTAGTCAAATAAACTTTAACTTTATCCACATTTATATCCTCTACTAAATTTTTTTTAGCCACTTTATTTTCTTTTATATCCCTTTTGCCAATTTCAAAAGAACTAATATCATTATTTTTTTCTTTAATATTCCCTCCTAATATAAAATAAGTTGATGCAAGTAAGAACATAACCCCTAGTGCTACAAATGTTAAAACCGATATTATCTGCGACGCCATTTTTTCACTTATACCTACACTATGAGCATTTAACTTAAATTTATTTTTTAAATTTCTCATTTTATCCTCCTCTCGTTTTACAAGTTAAAACTTTAAATAATAGGCTATTTGTTCTTTTTATTCAAAGTTTATTAAAAAAAGTTATTAAATATAACATCTTTTTTAAAATATCTATATAAATTTTAAAATTTAATTTTTTATAATTATCTTTTTATTAGAAGCAAATCAATATCTTTTAAAAATGAATAAAAAAATAGTCACTCATAAAATTTGAGTAACTATTTTTCAAATTAAATTTCTTCCTCTATATTTATCCTTTTAATATCAGCACCTAACTTTTGAAATTTCTTTTCAATTTCAACATATCCTCTATCTATATGGTATATATCTGCTATTGTGGTTTTTCCCTTTGCACACAGTCCTGCTAATATTAAACAAGCTCCTGCTCTTAAATCTGTTGCCTTAACTTCAGCACCTGTTAAAGATTTTACACCTTCCACAACTGCACATCGTCCATCTATTTTTATATTTGCACCCATTCTTACCAGTTCTCTCACATGCATAAATCTATTTTCAAAAATAGTTTCTGTTATCATACTAGTACCCTTAACAATGCTTAATAGGCTCATCATTTGAGCTTGCATATCAGTAGGGAATCCAGGGTATGGCATAGTTTTTATATCTATTGGGTTTAAATCTGTGCTTCCATCTATAACAATAGTATTTTTACTTGCTTCTATTTTTACTCCCATTTCCTTCATTTTTGCTATTACTGGTTTTAAATATTCTTCATTTACATTAGTTAATTTTATTTTACTTTTAGTTATTGCAGCAGCAATCATAAATGTTCCTGCTTCTATTCTATCAAAAATAGGAGTATATTCTGTTCCCATAAGTTTATCCACTCCAACTATTCTTATGGTATCTGTGCCTTCTCCATAAATCTTCGCACCCATACTCTTTAAAAAATTTGCAAGATCTATTATTTCTGGTTCTTCTGCTGCATTTTCAATTATAGTTTCACCTTCAGCTAGTGATGCAGCCATCATTATATTTTCAGTAGCTCCTACTGATGGAAAATCTAAATATATTTTTGCACCTTTAAGTTTATCTGCTTTAGCTTCAACAAACCCATGTTCTGTTCTAATCTCTGCTCCTAATGCAGTTAATCCTTTTAAATGCAGATCTATAGGTCTTGATCCTATATTACAACCTCCAGGCAACGATATCTTAAAATATCCGAATCTTGCAAGCATGGCTCCCATAATCAAAAATGATGCCCTCATTTTTCTTACTAACTCATTGCTAACTTCCTCTAAATTTAAATTTCTAGTATCTATTTCTATTTTATTATCTTTTCTTAAAATTACTTTAGCATTTAAAGATTGTAAGACTTCATAAAGTACATTAACATCTTCTAATTTAGGAATATTATTAAAAACACAAACACTATCACTTAATATAGTTGATGCAAGTATTGGTAATACTGAATTTTTAGCTGAACTAATCTCTACTTCGCCATTTAATCTTTTGCCACCTTTTATAATAAACTTTTCCATGTTATTCCTCCATAAATAGTGCTATTTTAAAAAGCTACAGTTATTTCTGGGGTTCCTATTATTAAATAATTTTCTCTGCTGTATTTCATAATAGCAAATTGAAAATCAATTTTTTTTCTAAAGATTTCTTTCGAATTATACATCTTAGTATTGCAAATAGTACTAAATCCATTCTCTAAAGGCACCGTTTCTAAATCTGTAGCCCCATTTTTATCTAAAAAATCTACTATATGCTTATTTAGCAAATTGCAATTTTCATCATCGAAACTAGATTTTACATATAAATATTGATTTATATGTTTTTCGTTTTTAAATGTGGTCTTTGTTAAATTCTTTAGAAAATCTAAATTATTATATTTTGTTTTTTGACTAACTGTCATTTTTATCATATTATCTTTATAATCAATTTTTTCTATAATTACATTAAGATTATCAATTTTAATTTCTATATAATCATTATGATTTTTAACAATTATTTTTTCTTTATCATAACCATAATAACTTATACTTTTCTTTAATTCTTCACAATAACTATTTATATCTTTTTCTTCATTAAATATAGTTTCAACTCCAACTTCAATAATTTCTGCTTTAGCTATATTTAAAACTTCACCAATTATATCTTTCTTATCTATAGCCTTTGAATTTATTGAATTTAAACAAACCAATATAAAAATCATAAAGATTGCTATAAACTTTTTTAAAAATTTCTCCATAACTATCCCTCCACTTTTAAAAGTATTGACAATAATTATTGCTTTATACACTGGCTTGTTTCAAATATAAGTTATTTAATTTTTTAAATTAGAAATAAGATAACATAATTGGTTATTATAGATTTTATGTTTATAACTTATATACATTTATATCTATAATCTTTTATGTTATCCTAATTAATATAGTGAAACATGCCCAAATTTTAGCTTATCTATATTTATAATTATAGTTATAAAATTTAGTGATTTTTGAGCATTTACTCACTGTTAAGGGTGTCTAAAATCTTCAATGTATAAATTAAAATGTCATTTTAGAATACTATACAATAAACTAAATAAATATATAGATTATAACTAAAGTTATAATTTAGCTTTTTTATAAATTTATAGAAATTTTGAATATATATTATTAATATATATTTTTTTCCTCTTTTTGTGCATATTAGTGGTTTTTTTACAATATATATATCTAAAAATAATGCTACCTTTAATCAAGATAGCATTATTTTTATGTAAACATAGATGAAAATGGAGCTACTTCTTTTAAAGTTTCTAATGCTTTGTCTAATTGCAAATACTCTTTTCCCTCTATATTAACTGTATTATTTTTAAATGTTTTGACAGTTTGATTGTATTGATTAACTAAATTTATTTTTGATGCATCTGATATTCTAATATTTTCATTTGGATTTTCAGTTCTATTATTCATTTTTTATTCCTCCTAACATAATACAATTATTTATAATAAAATTAACTTTTTTATTAAATTATATTGTTATTATGCTTATAAAGTATTTACTTTATCCTTAATATTTGTTAAGTTATTATTCCACTTTTTCTATTTATTGAAAAAAAATATCGCCTTTAAAATTATTTAAAGGCGATATCTTTATAAATTCAATCTTAATAATGATCTTTTAAGAGCTAATTCAGCTCTTTTTACATCTATTTCATTTTTATTTTTAAGTCTATCTTCTGCTCTTTTCTTAGCCGATTCAGCCCTTTTCTTATCTATATCTTCAGGCCACTCAGCAGCATTACATAAAATAGTTACTTCATTCTTTCTAACTTTAATAACTCCACTTGATGTAAAACACTTATATTCTTTACCATTTACATCTTGAAAGTTAACTATAGTTGGAATAACCTCGGATACCATAGCCATATGATTTGGTAATATACCAAATTTACCATCACTACTTTCTGAGCTTAACTTTACAACATTACCATTATAAAGCTCTTTATCTGGGGTTACTATTATAAGCTTAAAACTATTTTCCATAATATAACCGTCATTGTAAAATGTTAAAATTTAATCATCTTACTTCCTAATTCATCAAGTCCATCTTATTATATAAATAAAATGAATGGTCTGACTTTCCAAAGGCTTAAACTCCCCGCTTTAACAGGTACTAATCAATACTTCATTGCTTTTGGACGGAATCCTTTCTATAAATATTGACCATAATTATATAGAATTTATTCTGATAAAGTTTTAGCTTTTTCTATAGCTTCTTCTATTGTTCCAACAAATAAAAATGCCGCTTCTGGAAGAGCATCATGCTTACCTTCTAATATCTCTTTGAACCCTTTTATAGTTTCTTTTAATGGTACATATTTTCCTTTTATTCCAGTAAATTGCTCACCAACTGTAAAAGGTTGAGATAAGAATCTTTGTACTTTTCTCGCTCTACTAACTACTATCTTATCTTCATCAGAAAGTTCGTCTACACCTAATATTGCTATAATATCTTGTAACTCTTTATATCTTTCTAATATGTGTTTAACTTTAGTTGCTACACCATAATGATCTTCTCCTATAATTCTTGGATCTAGCATTCTTGATGATGATTCTAAAGGATCAACTGCTGGGTATATACCCAACTCAACTATAGCTCTTGATAAAACTGTAGTTGCATCTAAGTGAGCAAACGTAGTTGCTGGCGCTGGGTCTGTTAAATCGTCTGCTGGAACGTAAACAGCTTGAACAGATGTTATAGAACCATTTTTAGTAGAAGTTATTCTTTCTTGTAATGCTCCCATTTCTGTTGCAAGTGTTGGTTGGTATCCAACGGCACTTGGTATTCTTCCAAGCAATGCTGATACCTCAGATCCCGCTTGGGTAAATCTAAATATGTTATCTATGAATAATAACACATCTTGACCTTGATCTCTAAAATACTCTGACATTGTAAGTCCTGTTAGAGCAACTCTCATTCTAGCTCCTGGAGACTCATTCATCTGACCAAATACAAGAGCTGTTTTGTCTATAACTCCTGATTCTTTCATTTCATGATAAAGGTCATTACCTTCTCTTGTTCTTTCTCCAACTCCAGTAAATACAGAAAGTCCTCCATGTTGCTTAGCTATGTTATTTATAAGCTCTTGGATTAAAACTGTTTTACCAACTCCAGCTCCACCAAATAGACCTATTTTTCCACCACGCTGATATGGCGCTAAAAGATCTATTACTTTTATTCCTGTTTCAAATACTTCTGGTTCCACTGATTGCTCTTCAAATGAAGGTGCTGATCTGTGAATTGTATACAGGTTTTGTGCTTCAAAGTTACCTTCTTCATCTATAGGTTTTCCTAATACATTAAATAATCTTCCTAAAACTGAATCTCCTACTGGTACTTGTATTCCTTTTCCAGTATCTACAGCTTTAAGTCCTCTTTTTAATCCTTCAGTGTTTTCCATAGCAATTGTTCTTACTATATCATCACCTATATGTTGTTCTACTTCAGCTATTATAGTTCTTCCATCCATTTTTATCTCTATAGCATTGTATATATTTGGAAGTGAACCCGCTTCAAACTTTATATCTATAACCGGTCCTATAATTTGTACAACGGTTCCTATTTTTTGTGACATATTATCCCTCCAATCTAACTAATTCTAGTTTTGTGCTTCTGCTCCACCTACTATTTCCGAAATTTCCTGTGTTATAGCACTCTGTCTTATTCTATTATATTTCAAGTTAAGTTTTTCTAACAAATCATCAGAATTTTTTGTAGCACCTTCCATAGCTTCCATTCTGTAACTTTGTTCACTACATTTTGCATGAATCATAGAATTTAATATTTTACTTGTAAAATATAAATTTACTACATTATCAAATAATATATCTGACCCATTTTCAAATTCTGCTTTTGATTCAATATTACTAAATTTACTCTTATCTATAGGTAATAATTGTTCAACTTCAATTTGCTTCTTTAATTGAGAAATAAATTTTGCATAAACAATATTCACTTCTGAAACTTCACCTTTTCTAAACATTTCAAATGCATCATTATACACAGTAGAAGCTTCTTTAGTAGTTGGAAGATCGCCAACTTCTATATACTCAGCCATAGTCTCTAGTTTGTATCTTCTAGCAAACGATCTTCCTTTCTCTCCCACCATTAAAATAAGAGCATTTTCTCTATCATTTCGAGTAATTTCTGCAACATGAGAAATCATAGAACTGTTAAAGGAGCCACATAAACCCATATCGGAGGTAAGCACAATATATAACTTCTTGGAACTTTTATTACTTTTGGTATAAATATTTTCCTCTTCATAACTATTAACTACTTCTGCAAATACATCTTCACATTGCTTAAAATAATCATTATTTGAAGATAATTTTTCCCTAACTTTTCTTAATTTTGAGGTAGAAACTAAGCCTAATGCCTTTGTTATTTTCTTGGTATTATTTATAGACTTAATTCTTCTCTTTATCTCAACAAGTCCTGCTGCGCCCATTTTCTCACCTCTATAGTTCTACTAAAAATTTTTGTTTAAACTCCTTTATGCCCTCTACAAGCTTTCCTTCTATTTCACTATCTAATTGTTTTCTTTCTTTAATTAGATCAGGAACTTCTTTATGATAAGTATTCATAAACTCTAAGAATTGCTTTTCAAATAATCTTATTTTAGATACTGGTATATCCATTATATGTTCATTTACTCCAGCATATAGAATCATTATTTGATCTTCAACAGCCATTGGTACATATTGATCTTGTTTTAATATTTCTATTAATCTCTTACCTTTTTCAAGTCTTTTTTTAGTATCCTTATCAAGGTCAGATCCAAACTGTGCAAAAGATGCAAGTTCTCTGTATTGAGCAAGTTCTATTCTTAAAGTACCAGTTACTTGTTTCATAGCTTTAATTTGAGCACTTCCACCAACCCTTGAAACAGATATACCTGCATTAACTGCTGGTCTTTGTCCTGAATGGAATAAATCCGCTTCTAAGAATATCTGTCCATCTGTAATTGATATTACATTTGTTGGTATATATGCAGTTACATCTCCAGCTAATGTTTCAATTATAGGAAGCGCCGTTAATGAACCTGCACCTAATTTATCAGAAAGTTTTGCTGCTCTTTCAAGTAATCTTGAATGAAGATAGAAAACATCTCCTGGGTATGCTTCTCTTCCTGGTGGTCTACGAAGTAATAATGACATTGTTCTATAAGCTACTGCGTGTTTAGATAAGTCATCATATACTATTAATACGTCTTTTCCTTGATGCATAAAGTGTTCACCCATACTACAACCAGCAAATGGTGCTAAGTATTGTAATGGTGCTGATTCAGAAGCGCTAGCTGATACAACTATTGTATAATCTAAAGCTCCCATTTCTTCTAATGTATTAACAATATGTGCTACTGTTGACTGTTTTTGTCCTATAGCTACATATATACAAATTACATCTTTTCCTCTTTGATTTAAGATAGAATCTAAAGCTAATGCTGTTTTACCTGTTTGTCTATCTCCAATTATTAACTCTCTTTGTCCTTTTCCTATTGGAATCATTGTGTCAATTGCCTTTATTCCAGTTTGCATAGGTTGCTTTACTGATTGACGTTCAATAACTCCTGGTGCATTAACCTCAACTGGTCTATGAGCTTCTGCATTTATTGGACCTTTTCCATCTATTGGATTTCCTAATGGATCAACTACTCTTCCTAGTAAATCAGCTCCAACTGGAACTTCAACTACTCTTCCAGTTCTATTTACTATATCTCCTTCTTTTATGCCCTCTTCTGACCCAAGCAAAACACAACCTACGTTGTCTTGTTCTAGGTTTAAAGCCATTCCATAAACATTGTTTGGAAATTCTAAAAGTTCACCTTCAAGACAATCATCTAAACCATAAACTCTAGCTATTCCATCACCTATTTGGATAATTGTTCCTGCGTCTACAGTATTTATTTTATTTTCATACTTCTCTAATTCTTTTTTTAGTATAGACGTTATTTCTCCTGGTTTTATATGCATATTCTCACCTCAATCCTGTATAAAGATGCCTTTATAAATTTTATAAATTCTTGCTATCTTCATAGTATTTATCTTTATGGTAAATTTGCTATTTAGCCATTCATGTTTCTTCTTAGTTCTATAAGTTTACCTTTTACTGTTACATCTATAACATCATCACCAACAGTTATATAAACTCCACCTAAGATTTTTTTATCTATGCTTTCTTCTATTATAAATTCTCTATTATAATAGTTTTTTAGCTTCTTTATTATTTGCTCTTTCTGTTCTTCATTTAATGGTTGAACAGTTTTAACTTTAGCAACTAATGGTTTGAATTTTTCACTAACATCTACTTTAATGTCTTTTCTTTCTTGCATTAGTTGCTTCATAGATTCCATTCTTCTTTTTATAGAGCCATCAATAACATCATCACCAATTTTTACGACCATTCCACCTAACAAACTTTCATCAATTTCTTCTAAAAGTATAATATCTTTTTTGTATTTGTTTTTTAATTTTACTTTTAAAGCTTCTCTTTGTTCATCTATTAGTGGAATTGTAGTCTTTACTTTAGCTTCTAACATATTATGACGTTCAAAGTAAATTAACCTAAATTGATTATATTTTTCTTTTAGATATAAAATTCTATCTTTATCTATTAAAAGAATTAAAAAACCTAATAGTTCAGGACTAACTTGATCTTCAAAAAGCCTTTTAAATATTGCCTTTTTTTCAGCTCGGTGTATCTGAGGATGCTCTATTATTTTCATTAGTTCTTCGCTTTGCTCCATACTCTCTACAATGCTATTTAAATCCTCTAGAGTTTCTTCTAAAATTCCAGCCTTTTCGCAAACGTCATATAAAGCCTGTGCGTATCTTCTGTCAAGAAATTCATACATATTAATTACCTACCTTAGAAATAAACTCATCAATAAGTCTTCTATGTTCATCCTCATCAATTTTCTTTTCTAATGCTTTTTCTGCTAAGTTTAATGATAAATCAACAACTTGTGTTTTCATTTCATCCTCAGCTTTACGTTTTTCTCTAGCAATTTCTTGCTTAGTTCTAGAACGTAAAACATCACATTCTTTCTTAGCTTCAGCTATTATATCCACTGAAACTCTTTCAGCCTTCTCTTTATAAGCGTCAACTAATTTTTGTCCTTCATCTTTGTATTCTTTAATTCTTTCTTCTTGTTCTATTCTTAAGCTTTCAATTTTAGCTTCTTCTGACTTAGCATGATTTAACGCTGTTTCTACTTCGTCTCTTCTGCCATCAACCATAGCCATTGTTGGCTTATATATAAACTTTTTAATTATTAGAAAGAATATAAAAAAATTAATAATCGCTGCCGCAATCACACTTGGATTTATATCCATATGCTATCCTAACGTTTAAATAGTTAGGATTTTCACCTACCCTTCCTATTTTTTTGTCAGTATATTAGCCTACTTTAAATACTAATAATAATGCTATAAGGAAACCATATATTGCTGTAACTTCTGAGAACGCTGCACCAACTATTAATGCGTTCATTATTTTACCACTAGCATCTGGTTGCTTTGCTATAGACTCAACAGCTTTTCCTGCTGCATTTCCTGTTCCTATACCTCCACCTATAACTGATAGTGCTGCTATTCCTGCTCCTAATGCTGACATTCCTGCGATAAATGCTCCTGATTCCATAATAATAATCCTCCTTAAAATTCATATGTTTTAGTGTTCTGATATTGTTTTGATATTTATCATTGTTAACATTACAAATATTAATGTTTGTACTGCTCCATCAAATAAATCGAAGTAAAAATGGAACGGTATTGGTATACCTATAGTCGCTACAAAACCTAATTTACCTAGTGCACTATATATAAGATCTATAATTACAGTTCCTGCAAATACATTACCAAAAAGTCTTAAACTTAATGATACTGGTAGCATTATTCTTTCAACTATATTTATTGGAAGTAACACTGGTATTGGTCTTGCATACCCTTTAAAGTATCCTAAGATTCCATTTTTCTTAATAGTATAAATTTGTATAACGAAGAAAGTAATTGCTGCTAATCCAAAGGTTACACTCAATTCTGATGTTGGTGGTTTTATGCCAAACATACCTACCATATTTAATGAAAGTATATATATAGCTAATGCAAATATATATGGCGCAAACCCTTCTTTGCCTTCCCCCATGTTTTCTAGGACAATGCTGTTGATTTTTAAAACTGCAACCTCAACTGCCGCTTGGATTTTTCCAGGAATTTTTTTCATATTAGCTTTATATAAAATTCCTAAAATTAAAGCTATACCTATAATGACCCACTGAACTACCATGCTCATTGTAATATCTATTGGGAATCCAAAAATATTATAGGTAACTATCGGTAAAACTTCTTCCATAATAACACCCCTTTCTTTTATTTGTTCTTATACTTATTACCATATAATATAAAAGAAATAAACTGTAAGCTATAGCCCACTATAAATAGAATAAAACCAATTGTTGTATTCTTAATAATAAGTATAGATATTATTACTACTATTATTACCCTAATAAGTTTGCTAATTATAAGTACACTTTGTATATTGCTATTATCTTCTGATAGAAATTTATTTAATGAAACTGTGTTTATAACTAAATTTATAAATGCTATAGATAGTCCTGATGCAAAAAATAAAATCCTTTCACCTATTATAAAGTACCCTATTATAGTTACTGTTATTAATAATAATAAATCATATTTAAATATACTTTTTAAAAGCAACTTATTTTCTTTATGCAACTTCATTTCCTCGTTTCAATATTTTAATTACATTATAAGATTATATGCCTGGTGCTCATATAAATAAACAAGCTAATTTCACTGTATTCCTTGATATTTAATAGTGTACCTTAGTTGTTTGAAAATATTTATTTTTTAATGTGTTTTACTCTTTTTATCTCACTTTTACTACAGTATTAAATATTTCTCAGAACTCTAATTCATTTTTTTAACTTATTAAATTTTTTTTTACAAAATGAATAAATGGTTATGAATAACTTTTTTATTTATTATTCACTATTAATGACAAATGTATATTTTACACTCGTAATTTTGAAAGAAATTTTATTCAAAATTTCATTTTTTAGTAAATTATAAATATTTACTTTTCTGTATTTTCTGTATTTTGAATTGTTTTTTATGAATAAAGTCACTATTTGTTATATTAAACATTATTCCATCTATTGTCAATGTTTTTATGAATCTAGACTCATCTTTATGAAACATTGATTTGCCTAGCATGAAATAATATGACCTTTTTCTACTTTTTACGACATAGGCATTTATGTATGAAATAATATTTTTTTATTAATTCATACATTAGCCCTAATCAAATCATTGATTTGGAGTTAATTGAAAAATTTAAATTCACAGTTCTCATGGAAGTAAATCGTTTTCTTCTTTACATTTCTCATTTTTTTACACCAACAACAATGAATATTGCCTCTTTTAATTATTTTTTCACTAACTTCATTGAAATATTCTTCTTTTTAATAAAACACATATTTTTTTAAGATCCATTTCAAAATAATAAAATACACCTTAAATATTTTAAGATGCATTTAAATTAGATATTTTATTTCAAACCTTAATTATTTTTATCTTCTTTTAATAATCCAACTTTCCAAGCTATAAAAGTAATAATAATAACAACTGTAGCAAGTAAAAAATAAGACTTTTTATTGCTTAATTGCATAGCTATTATTGCAATGCCTCCAAGTATAGCATTTATTAAATATATTATTATTACAGCTTGTTTTTGACTTAACCCCAAAGCTAGCAATCTATGATGAAGATGTCCATTATCACCTTGCATTATAGGTTTTCCACTAGCCTTTCTTCTTATAACTGCAAACAATGTATCATATATAGGAAGTCCCAATGCTAACAAAGGAACAGCTATGACCAATGCTGTAGCAGATTTTATAGCTCCATTTATAGATATTGCAGCAAGTAAAAAACCTAACAATTGAGATCCTGTATCCCCCATAAATATACTTGCTGGATTGAAATTATATGGTAAAAATCCCATTATAGAGCCTGCTAATATAGCTGTTAAAAACACCGCATCCACTCTTCCATTTATGAAAGATACTATCATTAGAGTTAATGACGATATTATACCAACACCAGCAGCAAGACCATCTAATCCATCTATTAAATTAAATGCATTTGTAATCCCAATAACCCAAATAATAGTTAATGGTATTCCTATAAATCCTAAATTGATATAATCTTCACCTATATATAGTGGATTAGTCACAAAATTTACCCTCAACCCAAAGGCTACAAGTATAATAGCTGCTATAACTTGAAAAATCAATTTGTATTTAGGTCTTAATTCTCTAATATCATCTATAACTCCACCTAAAACAATTACACTAGCACCTAATATAAGTCCCAAATCATCCATGGAAAATTGTTCTTTGTTTATTATTACTCCTAAAATGAAGGCTATATATATAGCTACTCCTCCCATACGAGGTATAGGTTTTTTATGTATTCTTCTGTCATCGTCTGGAACATCAATTGCCCCAAATTTTATAGCTATCTTTTTTACAATAGGAGTTATCCATGCTGAAATTATAGCAGTTAAAACCATTAATAAAAAAACTTTATTCATAATTAACCTTCCTACTTCGTTTTTAGTAAGAAATATCATCAGTTAAAGAATCGTCATTTTCTATCCACTCTTTAACTTCAACTTCTCTGTAAAAAGTATTTGTGTCTCTTATTATAACATTTTCTATACCAGCATTTATTATAAATCTTTTGCAAAGAGTGCATGGAGATGCATTTTTCACTAACTCGCCTGTATTATATTCTTTTCCAACTAAATATAAAGTAGATCCTATCATATCATGTCTTCTTGCTGATATTATTGCATTTTGTTCTGCATGGACAGACCTACAAATTTCATACCTTGTTCCTCTTGGAACATTCAACTCTTCTCTTTTGCAATGGCCTATATCACTGCAATTTTTTCTACCTCTAGGAGCACCAGTATAGCCTGTTGCCATTATTTCATCATTTTTAACTATTATCGCTGCAAAATTTCTTCTTAAACAAGTTCCTCTTTCTAAAACAGTTTCACATATATCTAAGTAGTAATTATGTTTATCTATTCTGTTCATACATTAACCTCTCTTTTAATCACTGTTTATAACCTGATTTTTCTACTGTAAAATTTACTTTATCATTTATCATTCCTTTCTATTATATAGAATAAAAAAATAGTAAGCAAATAATATCGTTAATTATAAGTGTACAGCGTCTAAATTTAACTTATATATTAAATTTCACTATCCATTTGCAACTAACCACTATCCCCTAATATATAGTTGTCTTTAATCTTAAATTTTTTTACTTTCAGAGAATATAAATTGAAACCTTATAAAAATAACTCTGAAAGCACATAATTTATTATGATTCTATAAATAATAAGTTAACAAAATTTCATTTTCTTGACTTTTATATCTTTGTTATATTACATTTTCTTATTATAGGGATATAAATTCTAGACTTAATTATAAATTAAAATTTAGAATAATGTTTTGTAACAATAATGATATTTTTCTTATTTATAATATCTAATACTACAGTTAGGAATGATTATATGATAAATTTTTATGCAAAAGTTTTAAAAAAGTCTATTCTTTTCAAGAGTCTATCAGAGGATGACATTATAAATCTAATTAAAAATTTGAATTACACAATATATGATAAATGTAAAAATTGTTTAAAATGTAAAAATTGCGTCATAGCTCTAGAAGGAGAGCCTTGCAATAGTTTAGCTATTGTTTTGTCTGGTAGAGTTGAAATTCAAAAGCATTATTCTAATGGTAAAGTAGTTTCTCTTAGCACGCTTTATCCTGGAAATGCTTTTGGTGAAGCTATACTATTTTCCAAAGAACACAATTATCCCTCAACAGTTGTAGCTTATAAAAATACTGAGATTATTTATTTTTCAAAAGAAGATGTGTTATTGATGTGTAGCTTAAATCAAACTATTTTAAGAAATTTTATGGAAGTGCTATCTTCTAAAATACTAATGTTAAATAAAAAAGTTACAATCCTTTCATTAGAAAATTTAAGACAGAAAATTTGTTTTTTTATAATGGAAGAATATGAAAAACAAGATAGCTTAAAGCTTTCATTAAACATGTCTAAAAAAATACTTTCTGAACATTTAGGAGTCCAGCGCCCTTCTTTATCTAGAGAATTAATAAATATGAAAAATGAGGGTATAATTAATTTTGATAGAAAATCTATTGAAATATTAAATTTAGAAGAAATTAAGTATATATTAGGAATTTAAAAGATATTTCTAAAAATTTTAATAAAAATAATGATTTTCTATTGATAATTACTTTCCAATGATATATAATAATATCATAAGGAATTTGGAAAAAAATTATAAATAAAAATATATTACTTTAAAAATATTATTTAAGTTTTAGGAGGGTTTTTATTATGAAAAAATTTGTTTGTACTGTGTGTGGATATATTCACGAAGGAGATTCAGCTCCAGAGTTTTGCCCTATTTGTAAAGCTCCAGCTGATAAATTTATAGAAAAATGTGAAGATGGAATGGCTTGGGCTGATGAACACAGAATAGGAATTGCTAAAGATATAGATGCTGAAGTTGTAGAAGGATTAAGAGCTAACTTTATGGGAGAATGTACTGAAGTTGGTATGTACTTAGCTATGAGTCGTCAAGCCGATAGAGAAGGCTATCCAGAAGTTGCTGAAGCTTATAAAAGAATAGCTTTTGAAGAAGCTGAACATGCTGCTAAATTTGCTGAAATATTAGGAGAAGTTGTAGCTGCTGATACAAAAGCAAACTTACAAGCTAGAGTTGATGCTGAACACGGAGCATGTCAAGGTAAAAAGGATTTAGCTACACTTGCTAAAAAATTAAACCTAGATGCAATTCATGATACAGTTCATGAAATGTGTAAAGATGAAGCTAGACACGGTGCTGCTTTTAACGGATTATTAAACAGATATTTTGGAAAATAATATATAATAAAACAGTTTTAAGTAACATTACTTAAAACTGTTTTTTCTTATTCTCCTACACCAAAATCTGTGTTTTCAAAGAGAACTTCTACTCTAGAATCATTTTGTAAATAACTATATTTTTCTTGAAACCACCCTATAAGCTTTTCATCTCTTTTTATATCAGTAGTATTTTCAATGAATATATTTACACACCCTTTTGAAAAATATTTTAAAAGATACTCAATATCTTTATCTATCATTTCTTTTGTTTGCCCTTGTATGCCTACCAAAAGACATATGGACTCAAAATACTTTCTAACCTCTTTAGGTCCACTAAAAATAGCACCTTTTTTTAAAACTTTATTTCTAAAATAATTGTCAAAAGTTTCAATTCCACATTTAAATATTATAGGTACATTAAAAAACTCTCTAATTTCATCCAATCTATATCTATAACTCCAATGACTTTCAAAAAACAGTTTTTTTATATCCTTCTCTTCCACTATTTTTTTTATATCATTTAAAGTTTCTTTTGGAAGTTCAAATACACTTCCTGAATTTATTACTTCCAATGCTTTTAATTCACCAGTAACGTTTTTAAGAACTGTCTTATTTAACTCAATCATTTCTTTTTCATTTTCATCGTTATCATGTATATAATCACAGAAAGTACACCTTCCCCATACACATGGGCTCCCCTTTAAAAGAACAATCTCTCTTTCATTTTTTCCTTTTATTAAATTATACCTATCCACAACTATCACTCCATCTTTTCTTTAGTATTTATTATTGTTATCTTAATAATTTTTTATTATTTTTCTATTAGGAAACTAAATATTATAGGGATTCAAACTTTGCAATAAAGAATTTCAACAATCAACTTTGAACCCTATAATTATATCACTTATAAAACTTATAAAAAATCTTATAAATTATAAACAATCAAATATAACTTTATACACAAATATGTTGATAAAATTCATATTTACTGTTTATAACTCTTTGTAAAAATTTATAATCATTTTTTAATCACTCGATTTTTGTAATTTTTTGTAAAATTTATTGACATTTCACAATATAACAGTCACAATATAAATTGATACAAAATTTAATAAATTTATGATGCTTTTTAAAAATAAAAGTTAGGAGTAATTGTAATGGATGATAAAAATCTTACAGCTTTTGCGGAAGGTATACTTTCAATTTTTCCTATTTTTATGAAAAATTTTGGTAAAATAGATGACTTAGAAGAAAATCATTGTCTTCCTAATTCTCATAAAAATATATTATGCCTTTTAGATACTTTTGGAGTTTTAACAATGTCTAATATATCTAAAAAACTATGTATCAACAAGTGCAATTTGACACCAATAATCAACAATCTTATAAACTTAGATTTAGTTTATAAGATTGTTGATAACGACGATAGAAGAATTTATAATATACAATTAACTAGCAAAGGTGAAAGTTTTGTTGAAAATCAAAAGAATTTAACTATTTGTAAAATTAAGGAAAATTTATCTTCTTTTACAGAAAACGAAATAGAAGATATGATTTATCATTTAAACAGCATAAAGAACATTTTATGTGATGTTAAATCTAGAGAAAAATAATTATTTATAACTTATAATAATACTAAAAAGTACTTTAAAATAAGAATTATTTTAAAGTACTTTTTTATTAATTATTACTTTCAGGCTCTAATCCCATCCTAAAAATATCACCTAATACATTAAAACTCATTACTATAATTAATATCAATAATCCTGGAAACAACGCCAAATATATTTGATCTCCCATTCTTGACTGTGCCTGTTGTAACATACTTCCTAAGGATGACATTGGTTGTTGAACACCGAGCCCTAAGAAACTAAGAGCAGATTCTGTTAATATTGCATCTGCTACGTTTATACTTGATGCTACTATTACTGTAGAAAGCACATTAGGTATAATATGCCTTTTTAATATATCTTTATTCGAAGCACCTAAAGCCTTAGAACATAACACATAATCTCGTTCTTTTATAGATAATGCTTCTGAACGGACAATTCTCGCTATACCCATCCAGCCAAATACACCTATTATTATTATTATATTTATTACACTAGGTCTTAAATAAGCATTTGCAATTAAAAGTAAAAAGAATAATGGTATGCTCATAAGCATATCTATAAACCTCATAATTATAGAGTCTACTTTTCCCCCTATTAATCCACTTAAAGCTCCAACTAAAGTCCCAATAAATACTGATACTATCATAGACATTATTCCAACTACTAACGATACTCTTGTGCCATACATAGCCCTAGTAAAATAGTCCCTTCCTAACTCATCAGTTCCAAATATATGTTTCAAAGTTGGCCCTTCAAATTTTTGAACCAATTCTATTCTATTAGCATCATAGGGACTTAAAAATATAAATATTGAGCATATTACTATAATAAGTAATGCTATCAAAGAAAATTTGGCTAATTTATTTTTTTGAAACTCTCTTTTTAATCTTTCCTTACATCCATTACTAAACATCCCTATCACCGTTGCCAAAAATCTATAAAGATCTATAAATCTTGTTTAATTCCTTATTCACCCTGTCTGATTTTGCAATGAATAAATTCATTTACTACTCTCATTTGATATGACAGTCCAAAGGCTTAAATTCGGATACAACGAATCCTACATATTAGCATTATCTTTTAAGTGATATTATGCTAATTTATATCTTGAGAGATTGATTGAAGCATTAAAATCTCTGTCTATCTTTAGTCCACAAGAACATTGATAAACTCTATCCTTTAGCTTTAAATCTTTCTTGATAGCGCCACACTTACTACAAGTTTTACTGGATGGAAACCACTTATCAGCTTCTACAAATTCTATTCCATATATTGCACATTTATATTTCATCTTAACTTTAAAATCATATAATGATTGCTCTGCAATAGCTTTTGATAAATGACGATTTTTCATCATATTTTTGATATTAAGTGTTTCCATAACAACTCTTGATGGCTTGGTTCTCACTATCATATTCGTTGCTTGGTGAATATGATTACTTCTTATATTTGCTAATCTTCTATGAAGTAATTTGATTTCTTTTTCAAGTTTTATAATATTATTAGTTTTTTTGAATTGACAACGGCTTTTCACCTCACTTTCAATCTTATTTATTTCATATTTTCGACTAATTTTCCTTTGCTTTCTTTTCAAAACTTTTTTAAGTCTTTTAACTTCTTTAGTTTTATTTATATTTTTAAAAGTCATTCCATTGGAGCATATAGCTAAGTCCTTGACTCCAACATCTATGCCTATACTTTCATTAGTTAGTTCTACTAATAGTTTTTCTTTTTCAATACCAACTGCTATAAACCAATACTTTCCATCAAAACTTATCCTTGGATTAGTATATTTACAATTCATAGGTATTGAGTTTTTCCTTATAGTAATCCAACCTACTTTTTCAATTAATACTATATTGTCTTTAATTTTAAGCTTTGAAGTATCATTATAAAATGATGGTTTACACTTTCTTCTACTTTTAAATCTTGGCTTATCTGATAAACCGTTAAAAAATCTCTTATAAGCATCACAAGCATCTTTAACCGCCTGTTTTGCTACATTGTTGGATACTTCATTAAGCCAATTAAGTTCTGTTTTCTTTAAGATAGTTATCTCTTTTCTCAAAACATTATCAGAAATAAATTTACCACCATTTTTATAATTTTCTTGTTGTTTTGCAAGTGTCCAATTATATATAAATCTTGCAGTACCAACTGATTGCCATAACTTTTGTTCCTGTTCTTTAGTTGGATATAGTCTAACTTTCTTGGCTAGAATCACTTTCTAACAACTCCTTAATCATTTTCTTCGCTTTATCAGCTCTTTTACCTTGTAATCTACAACTAAAGACAGTTACTATTTGAATTAAGTCTTCAACCAATTCTTGTTCTTCTGATTTTTCAGTATTATCAATGACTTCAATAGTTGTTCCGTACTTATTACATAGATTTTCGATTAGCTCATATCCAAATCTGATTAGTCTATCTTTGTAAAGAACTACTATTTTATCTACTTCTGAATTGGTAATCATATCTATTAATTGATTAAGACCTTTTTTATTATAGTTAATCCCACTTCCTATGTCTTGTATGATTTCAAATTGATAACCTTTAGCGTACATATATGTCTTAACATTTTCTATCTGTCTTGCTAAATCATCTTTTTGTTTATGAGAACTAACCCTACAATAACCAATTGTCTTTTTACTTAGTTGCACTTCTGATTTTAAACCTAAGAAGTGATTAAGTTGTTCTTGTGAATAATATCTTGTTCCTCCTGCTGTTATATGTGATGGTTTTAGTGTTCCATTTTTATCCCAATTTCTAAGAGTTTGAATTGTTTTACCTATTTGAGTTGCAAATTCTCCTATTGAGTAGTATTTCATACTTTATCACCTCAATTAAATTATACAACTACATCTATAAAATAACAGTATTTTTTTATACATATTTATAGGTTTACTTTAACAGTTATTCACCTCTACGCATTCTTGGATCTATAATAAGATAACATATATCTGCCAGCAGATTACCTATAAGAACCATTATTGATGTTAACATAGTCATAGCCATAATCATTGGATAATCTAACGCTTGAATAGAATTTACACCAAGTCTTCCCATTCCTGGCCATCCAAAAACTGTTTCAGTTATAAAAGCACCAGATACTAGCGATGGTAAGCTCATACCTAGTATTGTTACTATTGGTAAAAGAGAGTTTTTCATAACATGTTTAAATAAAACTTTATTACGTGGCAATCCTTTTGCCATAGCAGTAGTTATATAATCCTCTTTAAGTTGACCTATTGTACTAGATTTTACATATTTAGTTAAAACTGCTGTACTTGAAAAACTAAGAACAACAGTAGGAAGTATTCCATGTTTTATTATATCCCATGCAGATTCTATACCAATAGTCCTCATCCCAACACTTGGTAACCACCTAAGCTTTAAAGAAAATATAGTTATTAATATCATAGAAAACCAAAAACTTGGTATTGATATAGCAATGTAACTAAAAAAATTTACTATATTATCTAATAACTTATTTTTATGTAATGCTGTATATAATCCTAATGGAATAGATATTGTTACCGATAAAACAAGTGATGCTCCCATAAGACCTAGTGTTGGCAATATTCTTGAGGCAATTTCGCTAATTACTGGCTGTTTTGTTATTAATGAATATCCTAAATCTCCATTTAATATTGTTTTAAGCCAAGAAAAGTATCTTATCATCACCGGTTGATCTAGTCCTAAACTTGCTCTTATTAAATCAGCTTGTTCTTTTGACATTCTAGCTGTTATAAAACCTTGCGCTGGGTCACCAGGTGCTAAGTTCATAAGCATAAATGATATAAAAGATATGAAAAACAACATAGGTATTGCTTGAGTAACTCTTTTTAAAATTTTTTTCTTCAAAAATTTCACTTCCTCACTAAAAAAGGCTCAAAAACCTAATGTATCATATAAAAAGGTAAATGAGCCTAGTTTATTATTTTATTCTTGTTTCATATAAATTTTTGATAAATCTTCAAACATATATATAGGCACTAATTTAGCTTCTTCAATTCCACCAAACTTAGCATCTACCCCTATTAAAGACTTTGAATATTCAATAGGATAAACAACTGCATCTTCTGCTAGTGTCTTTTGAATTTTTATATATATTTCTTTTCTTTTAGCTTCATCAACTTCTTTTGCACCTTGTTTCCATAATTCATCTAATTCTTTATTTTCATATAGTTGAGCATTCATCTCTCCATCTGAAGTAAATGCACTTGAATAGCCATCTGGGTCATTTCCCATAACATATCCATTATAAATTATGTCATAATCTCTTTCTACTTCACCAAACATTTTAGCAAAGAATGTATTTTTATCAAGTTTTTGAGGGTCAATTTCTATTCCTATAGCTTCTAATTGTTGCTTAATCATCATAACTAAATTGTCATCACCCTCTATATATTGAAAATTAATTTTTATTTTATCTACTCCAGCACTTTTCATAAGTTCTTTAGCTTTTTCTATATTATTATCATATTTTTCAACGTCGTCACTATAATATTTAGTATTTGGCGTTAAAATTGAGTATGCTTTTTGAGTGTTATCTAAATTTTTAAACATAGTTTTCAATAATTCTTCTTTATTTAAGGCATAGCATATAGCTTGTCTTACTTCTTTTTTCTTTAAATTTTCATTTTTCTCATTAAATACCAAGTAATTCAACATACCTTCTTCAAATTTTAAAGTATTAAATTTAGAATCTTGAGAAAATTTTTCATATCTTTCTTCTGTTAAATAAGATGCTGAAATTTCACCATTCTCAAAGGCAACTCTAGATGTATTAGCGTCTGGTATTATTCTATAAACTACACTATCTAAATGTGGTTTTCCACTATAATAATCATCAAATCTCTCTAATGTAACCATTTCTCCTTTTTTCCACTCTTTAAATTTAAATGGACCAGAACCAACTGGATTATTATTTTTTTCTGATTTTGCTAAATCTGCTTCCCCTTCAAATACATGTTTTGGAATTATTTTCAAAGAACCTATTCCTGCATCAAATGGTGCATACGGTTGAGGTAACTTAAATTCAACTGTTAAATCATCAACCTTTTTCATTTCAACTTCCTTACCATCTACTATAAAAACTTCTCTATCTTCTATTCCTTGTTTTTCATCTTTAGCAACATTAACAGTATATATTAAATCTTCTGCTGTTATTTTTTCTCCGTCATGCCATTTTAAATTGTCTTTTAATTTTATCTTATATGTAAGTTTATCTTCTGATACTTCCATAGAATCTGCTAGATAATATCTTGTTTCATCCTTATCTATTACAAATAATGGATCAAACAGTGCTCTATTTATAGTATATGTTACCCTGTTTTGTTGAAAAAATGGATTTAAAGATGTTGGATCAGTAGATGATGAAAATATCATTGTTCCTCCATCTTTTATTTGTGTTTGTTCTGTTTTTGCTGAATCCCCTTTTGTGTTAACTGAATTTTTATTGCCACAGCCTACAAGCCCTAATGTTAAAAAAGCTGATAATGCAAAACATAAAAATCTTTTGCTCTTCATAAAAATCTCCCCTTATTTAACTTATTTTGTAAATAGTCTTAATAGAGAATAGCACAGAATTTGAGCATTTGTAACAATTATGTAAATTTATTATAATTAATATTTATCTATTTGTTTTTCAAATAAAAAATGATAAGTAGATAGGTTCTACTTATCATTTTAATAACTTATTTTGTTCCGAATAATCTATCTCCGGCATCGCCTAATCCCGGAACTATGTAGCCATCCTCATTTAATTTCTCATCTAAACCTGCAAGATATATATCTACATCTGGGTGTACATTTTGAACTGCTTTTACTCCCTCTGGTGAAGATACTAAACACATTAATCTAATACTTTTAGCTCCTCTACTTTTTAGAGCACATATTGCATCAATTGCTGAACCACCTGTTGCAAGCATTGGATCTGTAACTATTACTTCTCTCTCTTCAATATCTTGAGGTAATTTACAGAAATATTCTACTGGTTGTAATGTTTCTTCATCTCTATACATTCCTATATGACCAACTTTTGCTGCTGGTATTAATTTCAACATACCATCAACCATTCCAAGACCTGCTCTTAATATTGGTACTATAGCCATCTTTTTACCTGAAAGCATTTTACAAGTTGTTTTGCATATAGGAGTTTCTATTTCTACATCTTCAACTTGCATATCACGAGTAACTTCATATGCCATAAGCATAGCTACCTCTTCAACTAATTCTCTAAAATCTTTAGCCCCTGTATTTTTATCTCTTATTATTGCTAATTTATGTTGTACTAATGGATGTGTTATTATTGTTACTTTACTCATTATTTGTTCCCCCTATTTTGAATATTTTTCTTCTATTTTAGTAATTTTATCTATTCTCTTTTGATGACGGTCGCCTTGAAATTCTGCATTTAAAAAAGTATCTACTATGTCTAATGCAAGACCTTTTCCAACTACGCGCTCACCTAAAGCTAATATATTAGCATTATTATGTTCTCTTGTTGCATGTGCACTGAAAGTATCACTACAAAGCGCTGCCCTAATTCCCGGTACTTTATTAGCTGTTATACTAATTCCTATTCCTGTACCACATACTAAAATTCCAAAATCGAATTCCTTTTTCACTACTGATTCTGCAACCTGTAACGCAAAATCTGGATAATCACAAGAGTCTTCAGTATATGTTCCGAAATCTTTTATTTCATATCCCTTTTTCTCTAAATGTAGTATTATTTCTTTTTTCAAGTTTAATCCACCATGATCACTGCCTAATGCAATTCTCAAATTGAACACCTCCAAATTATATAAAAAAAAAGATATCAGTTAATTACTAGTATCTTTTTTTAAATTATCAATAAGCAATAGAATATTTTCTTCTAACTGGTTAAAAGTCTTTAAATACATATCAACGTCACCACCAAAAGGATCGATGATATCATCACTTTTACCTAAATACTCATTAAATGTGAATACCTTGTCCTTAAAGCTAGGCTCTTCATTTAATATGTAAGTTTTCATATATTTAGTCATTGTTAAGACTAAATGTGATTGCTTCATAATTTCCATATTTAATTGTACTGGCTTTCTGTTCAATATATCTATGTCATACTTATCTTTTAATACAAACCCTGTATTAAAAGAGGTTTTAGAAGAAGGATTAATAAATAAGCCTGCTGAAATTGCAGATACATTTTTAAGCTTGCAATGATAATTAAACAATGCTTCCGCCATATTGCTCCTACAGGTGTTACCAGTACATATAAACAATATCTTCATTATTATCCTTCTCCTTTCAATATTTATTCAAACTATATTTTTTTATTTAATTTCTATAATGTCAAAGCCTGCGCTTTTGTTTAATCTATTCATTATAGCTAAACCAACTCCAGTTTCATCAAAGGCTTCACAAAATATAACATCCACATCTTCAGAATCAAAGCTTCTTAAAACTCTAAATAAATGTTTTGCAACATCATTTAAACTATCTCTACTACCTAAAGTTTTTACTAATCCACCATTATATTTTTCCATAGTTTCATCTGTTGCTATGATTCCTACCTTTTTTTCATTTTCTATATAATTTAACATCATTTCGTTAATTTTTGCAATAGTTTTTTTAATTTCTCCTTTAAAAATTTTCACAGGAGCTTTTGGTGCATAGTGACGATACTTCATTCCTGGCGCTTTTGGCTTAAAATCTTCCTTTGGTTTTGAACATACCGATGGATCTATATAAACATCCTTATCTATCTCTTTCAACATTTCTAATGTTATTCCACCTGGTCTTAATATGCATAGTGGTTCAGAAGTACAATCAACTATAGTAGATTCTATACCTACTTCACTTTCATTCCCACCTAATATATATTCTACCTTGCCATTTAAATCTTCAATACAACTTTCTAAATCTGTTGGACTTGGTCTTCCTGATATGTTTGCAGATGGTGCTGCTATAGGGGTATTAGAGGCTTTTATAAGTTCTAAAGCGACTTTATTGCTAGGCATTCTTACCCCTACTGTAGATAAATTCGCACTTGTAACTCCTGGTATTATATCTTTTTTTTCTAAAATTAATGTTATTGGGCCTGGCCAAAACTTATTTATAATCTCTTTTGCTGCAGCTGGTATTTCTTTTACATACTTTTCTATATCAAAATCTGCAACATGGATTATTAAAGGATTATCTTGTGGTCTTCCTTTTGCTAAAAATATTTTTTTTACAGCTTCTTCATCTAAGGCATTTGCACCTAATCCATAAACTGTTTCTGTTGGGAAAACTACTAATCCACCTTCTTTTATTACTTGTCCAGCTTCTTCCAATATAACATGATCTAAATTTTCTTCTGTTAATCTTGCAACTTTTGTTTCCATAAAAACACCTCTATTTTTTATCTATTTAATGATTTTAATTTATCATAATGTTTTAAATAGTATTTAACATTATAAATCCTATAATTATACCTAAAATTGTAGTTATTCCTGCTGTAAATCCATCAGTTAACTCATTTGTTTCCAACATCATTTGACCAAAGACTACATATATCATAACACCACTGGCAAAAGCTATACATCCACCTAAAATTAGCGGCGATATTGTACCTAATACTATTCCTAGCCACGCACCTATCATTGTTGGAAATGCAACCCAAAATGCATATCTTAATATTTTACTTGGTTTAACCCCTGATACAACTAAAGGTGTAGCAATAGCTAAGCCTTCTGGTATATCATGTATAGATATTAAAATAGCCATTTTCATTCCTAAATTACTTTCTTTTAAAAAACCAAATCCCATTATAAGTCCTTCTGGAAAATTATGTAACATCATCGCCAAAGCCAATAAAAAAGCAACTTTTAAATGAGAATCTCTTTTTTCATTTATCTTTTGACTTAATACATCAGTAATTAAAATTACTATTATTCCTAAAAGAATATATATTAACGTAATTCCAAAACCATTATATTTTATGGCCTCTGGAATTAGTTCTAAAAATATTATCGCAATCATTATTCCGGTAGCAAAGCCTAAAATACTTCCCATTAATTTTTTAGATGGTTTTTTCAATAAAACACCTATTGAAGCTCCTATTAGTGTTCCTAATACAGATATTAATGCTGAAAATATACCTATATAAATTATAGTTCCCATAAAAATCCCTCACTCATTACAAATTATAAGGTATAAAACTTTATTTTATAACTTTATCATTAGAAAATTTTGAATGATAAACTTAACTTTAAGTTTGACTCCCTACATAATCAATGTATTTTAAGGAAACTAATTTTATTCTTAACTTCTATATTCTTTTATCTTTTCTATAGCTTCATCTGTAAATGCAGCTCCAACACAAGTTCTATATAAAAAATCTAATAATAAATACTTTTTCACTCCACCTTTTCTTATTACAAAATAAAAATAAGGATCGTCACTTTCCAATTTTACTCTATTATAATATTTGCTTATTGTTTTTTGTTTATCTAAAAATCTAAAATCTACATGTTTCAGCCTTTTATTTCTAAATCTTGATTTAGTTATAATTAAAATTTCAAAACTTTTAACAGATTTCACAGTATGTATTATCGCCACTTTATCTGTTGATATAGTATATTTTCTTCTTAATACACCGACTTCTATCACTATCTTTTTATTAACTTGTTTAAAATGTAAATGTTCCTCATTATATCTTATAAGTATTAGTTGAAATATTAATATTTCAAGTATTATCAAATATCCTATAAAGAAAGCACTAAGCATCTTTGAATAGATAAGTACTGCTGGCAATAATATAAAAATAAAGCCCATAAACAGCACAAATCTCTTATAAGATTTTTTTTGCTTCTTTAGGACTTTATATATATCCATACTCTCACGCTCCAATAAAAAATTTAAATATAAAAACTTTTATTCATTATTCAAATTTTAACGCATTTTCACTTTTGTATATTACATGGATACAAGCTCGAATTTAAATTGAAAATACTTCCGAGCATGTGTTCCACTCTTATGAATGTCTAAAATTCACAATATCTAAATTAAAATACATTTTAGAACCCATATAAGAATTCTAATTTAAATCAATTGTAATTTTAATATAATTAGAATTTCTTATGACTTTTATACTAAGTAAGCCCCAAATATTATTAGGTATACCATATTTTTTGAGCATAGATTTATCTATTTATTAGCCAATATTATTTCCCATTGACTTCATTTTTTCCGCTTGATCTGCTGTTATTAAAGCATTTAACATTTCATCTATATCTCCATCAAGGAAACTTTCTAATTTATATAATGTTACACCTATTCTATGGTCAGTAACTCTTCCTTGTGGATAGTTGTAGGTTCTTATTCTCTCACTTCTGTCCCCTGTTCCTACTTGACTTCTTCTATCTTCTGCTATTCCTGCTGATCTTTCCGCTTCTGCTTGTTCATATAATCTAGCTCTTAATATTTTTAAAGCTTTTTCTTTATTTTTAAGCTGTGATTTTTCATCCTGACAAGATACTACAAGTCCTGTTGGTAAGTGTGTCATTCTAACTGCTGAGTCTGTAGTGTTAACGCACTGTCCACCATTTCCTGATGCTCTAAATACATCTATTTTTAAGTCATTTGCATTTATTTCTATATCTACATCATCAACCTCTGGTAAAACTGCAATTGTAGCTGTTGAAGTGTGAATTCTACCACTTGATTCTGTATCTGGAACTCTTTGTACTCTATGAACTCCTATTTCATATTTTAACTTACTATAGGCCTTATCACCTTTTACCATGAATACAACTTCTTTGAAACCTCCAATATCAGTTTCATTTGCACTCATAACTTCTACTTTCCATCTATTTCTTTCAGCATATCTTGTGTACATTCTGAATAAGTTTGCAGCAAATAGTGCAGCTTCATCTCCACCTGCTCCACCTCTTATTTCGATAAATACGTTTTTATCGTCATTTGGATCTTTAGGTAATAGTAGTATTCTCAATTCTTCTTGTGATGATTCAATTATTTCATTAAGACTTTTAATATCTTCTTGAATCATGTCTTTCATTTCTTTATCACTTTCTTCAACTAGCATTGCTTTGTTTTCTTCTAAACTAGATAAAGCATTTTTATATTCTCTATATTTAGCAACCATAATTTCCATATCTGAATGCTCTTTGCATAGTTTTTGCCATTCTTTCTGATTTGCCATAACAGAAGGATCGCTTATTTTATTTGAAAGCTCGTCATATTTATTTTCTATGAATTCCAATCTCTCTAACATAACTTTATCACTCCGTACATCATAAATTTTATTTTTAAACCTTATTAATTCTTAAGGAAATTTTTATTATATTTCAATCTTTTAGATTTATTACCATTGCCATGAATCACTCTTTTTAACGTCCTATTTAAGTAATAAATTTCATCATTTCATTATACCAATATTTTTTTTTCTTTGCAATTTAATCAGATTTATTTAACTATTTTTGACCTATAACAACTCTATCATTTTCATATAAATCTTTTAAACTATAAACCTTTGAAAAGCCTTCTATTTCTAGTATTTCCATAACAGCTTCCTTTTGATCATGACCAATTTCGAAAGCAATATATCCATTATTTCTCAATACATTTTTGCTTTGTTTAGCTATTTTCCTATAGAAAATTAAACCATCTTCCCCACCATCTAAAGCTAAATGTGGTTCATAGTTTTTAACATCATCCATAAGGTTTGGAATTACATCCCTTCTTATATATGGTGGATTAGATACTATCATATCAAACTCTATTTTATTTAAAATACTTTTTTCTAGTAAGTTGCTAAATTCTAAATGACATCTTTCATCCATGTTAAGTTTTTTTATGTTATCACCAGTAACTTCTATTGCATCACTACTAATATCATATAAATTTATATTAGTATTTTTAGTATGGTAAGCTATGGATAATCCTATAGCACCACTTCCACAACACAAATCACATATATCCTTAAGATTGTTATTTTCTATAATTTTTATACATTCTTCAACTAAAATCTCTGTATCTGGTCTTGGTATTAATACACCTTCTTTTACATTTAAATTAATACCCATAAACTCAGTTTCACCTAAAATATATTTTATAGGCATTTTTTCACTTCTTAATTTTATAAATTCTAGGAACTTTTCTACTTTTTCATTTTCAATGTCTTTGTCCCTATTAATCATTATATACAATTTATCAACCTTTAAAACATTGCAAAGCAATAATTGGGTATCTATCATATAACTTTCTATACTATTTTTTTTTAATATATCATATCCTTTAGTTAATAACTGTGCTATTTTCATTTTTTACCTCTTCTTTAGAATCTTCTATTCCTTCAGCAGATTTTAATGCAATAATAGCAACCTCTAACATTTTTAAGTCCGGTTCTTTTGTTGTTAGTTTTTGTAACATTAAACCTGGTTTTGCTATTATTTTTGCTAAATTACTTTCACTTTTACCTAAAAATCTTATTACTTCATAGGTAACCCCTGTAACTACTGGCAATAATAATAATCTTGATATTATTCTTTGCCATACTGACTCCCAACCAGTTAATGAAAATATCATTATACTTATAATCATAACCAAAAATAAAAAGTTTGTTCCACATCTAGGATGAAATCTTGTGTATTTTTTCGCATTTTCAGGAGTCAACTCTTCTCCAGCTTCATAACATGCTATAGTCTTATGTTCCGCGCCATGATACATATATGTTCTTTCTATATCATCAAGCTTTCCTATTAATACTACATACAAGAAAAATATTAAAACTCTTATGACCCCTTCAGCTATATTTAAAATTATAGTATTAGCAGTTAAATACTTTTTTATAAAACTCGCTAGTACCGTTGGTATTATAAAAAACAATACCGATGCAAAAGCTACTCCTAAAACCAATGATATTCCTACTAGTACATCATTACTCTTATCTTTAAAAATACTTTCAAACCATTTATCAAACTTAGATTCTTCTTCGTAATCTTCAAATAGTGATGCTGAATAATTTAAACTGTTTATACCTATAATAAGTGATTCTATAAGTGCAATAAAACCTCTTATTATAGGTAAGGATAATATTTTAAATCTCTTACTGGCTATATTGCATTCTTTTTCATCAACTTTTATAGTCTTATCATCAACTCTAACAGCAGTGGCTATTCGTTCTTTTCCTCTCATCATTACGCCTTCTATTACAGCTTGCCCGCCAACAGAAGTCTTTCTTTTTTTACTATTTAAACCCTCTTCCATAATAAACACCTACTTAAATATAAAATTAATTTTTATCACTTTCATATATTTCTTTATAGTCAAAGTAACATTTTGGGCATAATGCTTCATACTCTACATTATCCTCTTTATCTATAGCAATTTGTTCTCCTTCAAATACGAATTTCCCATTTATTTTTCTACCATTTAAAAGAGCCTTTTTCCCACAATTACATATAGTTTTAAGTTCCTCTAAGCTATGCGCCAACATAAGCAATCTTGCACTTCCTTCAAACCCCTTCATTTGAAAATCTGTTCTTAAGCCATAACATATTGTAGGCACATCCAATTTTACAGCTACTTCAAATAGCTCATCTATTTGCTTTGATGTAAAAAATTGAGCTTCATCTGCCAGTACACAATTCACACCTCCATTATTTTTTATATAATCATTTATCAAATTATATATATTTATATTTTTGTCTATCCAAAAATCAACGTTTCTTGTAACACCTAGTCTAGATACTACTTTGTCTGCTCCCTTAGTATCTGTTTTCGGTTTTATTATAAGAACCTTCATTCCTCTTTCCTCATAATTATGAGCTACTTGCAATAAATTTGTAGATTTTCCACAGTTCATTGCACCATACCTAAAATACAATTTACTCATAAAACACCTCCAAGATATATTTTTTCACTTCACTTTAAATTGCATATTTTATTGTAATCCATTATTATTTTTAAATCAAACAAAGAAAATTTTTCCTATCCTTTAGTTTCAATATTTTTAAAGACTATAGTTATTAAATATTGGATATAATGTTAATGTTGTTGACTTTATATTTTATGCCGTGATATAATTTAGTAGTTGACAATACGGATATGTAATTCGAAAGAGGTGAAATACATGAAAAACGGAATACATCCAAATTACAATCACGAAGCAGTAGTTAAATGTGCTTGCGGTGAAACTTTCACAACTGGATCTGTTAAGGATGAATTAAAAGTAGAGATTTGCTCTAAATGTCACCCATTCTTCACTGGAAAACAAAAAATTGTTGATGCTGGTGGAAGAGTTGACAAGTTCATGAAAAAATTCAACCTTAAGTAGTAAGGTTATAAAAAGCAAGATGTTTTCTTGCTTTTATTTTTTTGTAATTTATAAAAAAATAAAGCTATGAATTATTTTTTTAATTCATAGCTTCTATTTTTTTAGTTATTTATTTTAATAAGTCAGAACTTTTTCCAATTATATCAAAGAAATCTTTATTATTCTTTGTTTTTGATAAAAGATTTATTAATTTTTCCGTAACCCCTTGTGAATTTCCATCACTATACATAGTTTGCCTAATGTTATATGTAATTTCCAACTCATTTTTACTTAATAATAAATCTTCTCTTCTAGTTCCTGATTTATATATATCTATAGCCGGGAATATTCTTCTTTCTTGAAGTTTTCTATCTAGATGAACTTCCATGTTTCCTGTACCCTTAAATTCTTCGAAAATCATATCATCCATTCTACTGCCAGTTTCAACTAACGCTGTTGCAAGTACAGTTAAACTGCCTCCTTGCTCAACATTTCTAGCTGCGCCAAAAAACTTTTTAGGCATTAAAAGTGCACCGGTATCTAATCCACCAGATAAAGTTCTTCCTGTTCTTGTTATTGTTAAATTATATGCTCTTGCAAGTCTTGTTAAACTATCTAAAAGAATTACAACATCTTGACCTTGTTCTACCATTCTTTTAGCTCTTTCAAGAACCATATAAGCAACTTTTGCATGATGTTCTGGTTCTTCATCAAAAGTAGAATAAATTACATCTCCTTGGATAGAACGTTGCATATCCGTTACTTCTTCTGGTCTTTCATCTATTAATAAAACAATTAAATTAATTTCAGGGTGATTTTTTGATATGCTTTGAGCTATTTTCTTTAAAAGTGTTGTTTTTCCAGCTTTAGGAGGTGCTACTATAACTCCTCTTTGACCTTTTCCGATTGGGGATATTATATCCATTAATCTAGAAGATAAATCACTTGAATCAGTTTCTAATTGTATTCTTTCCTTTGGGTATATTGGAATAAGTTTTTCAAAAGATGTTCTTCTTGCAGCTATCTCTGGGTTTTCTCCATTTATACTTTCAACAAACAATAAAGCCTTATATTTTTCTCCCTCTTTAGGTATTCTCACCTTTCCGGATACTTCATCTCCAGTTTTTAAATTAAATCTTCTTATCTGAGATAAAGAAACATAAATATCATCTGGACCACTTAAATAATTGTTTGACCTTAAAAGCCCGAAGTTTCCATTATCACTAATCTCTAAAACACCTTTCGAAGAACCAGACTCACTTATAAGTTCCTTTAATCTTTCTTTCTTTTCTTCAAAAGATTCTCGTTCTGTTACCCCGTTGTTTTGGCTTTGTCTATTATCTATGTCATCGCTTTCAATAGTTTTAGTATCATCATTCTTATTGTCCTTAGGAGCAATCTTTTCTCTTAATACTACTCCTGATTTTTCTATTGAAACAGGTGAAACTTTTTTTATTGCTTCTATTAATTCCAACTTTTTAAACTTAGAGATTCCTTTTATAGAAAGTTCTTTTGCAATTTCTTTAAGCTCTGATAAATTCATATCTTCTAAGTTCTTTTCCATTAATTTTTCCACCTACACAATCCTCTCTTCCTAGTTATTTTTAAAATTTATTATAACCATTTTTATAATAAAATTTATATCACAAACAATATGTTAACATTTTTTAAATTATTTAAATATACGTCATTGAAATAAATTATAACGTATATAGTTTATTTTATCCATATTATTCAAATAATTAACATGTTTTTTTATATTATTAATAAATTTTTACAATAATTTAATATTAATATGTGTTAAAAAGCAAAAAATCATTACTCTTTTTAACATTTCAATTATATTTTTATATTTTTTCAAACTATAATAGTCCATTATACATACTGGTACTATAAAATTCAACAAATAGAAAATATTCATATTGAATTATACCCATTGGGATTTTATTAATATTTTATAATTTTAAAAGGTGACATTTTCCATGTCACCTTTTTATCTCACATTACTCTTTTATAGTTATTTTTGCAATTAATTTTGTTTCTAATGGTGGTTGACCCATAGCAGACATATCATATTCTACTTTTATTTCTCCTCCAAAATCACCTATATCAATTTTAATAGATTTTGTTCTTATTTTTAAAGATAACCCACCATGAGGTGTACTATACAGTATATCATCTTCTTTATTTCTTTCAAAGTTCATTTTTGTAGTTATAGAACCTTCTCTTATTAAAGAAAATCCTGTTTCATTTATTTTTAGAGTAGTATTAGTGTCTTCCATACCAGATGCTTCTGTTTCTTCATAAGTAGCATAATAATAGCCATCTTCTTTATAAAAAGACCCAGCTGTCACAACTTCTACTGCCCCATCATCCCCTTGTGTACTTATAATACTTATTATAGCTTCTTTTTTTATAGATTCTTTCTCCATATGCCCTCCACTAGTTTACAATATATTTATCTAATTCCTTATCTGTTATCGTTTCTACTTCTATTATGTTATTTGATGGTTTACCATACTTGCCATATTTAACAACAACTTTTTCTGAATCTTTTCCTTTTGAATATCTAGCTGTTACTTTTGCTGCAAACTCGATATCTTCTTGTGATAATTCTCCTACACCAATAACCATAGAACCTTTAAAATCTCTAGCTAAGAATATAGTATCATCTTTACCTAATAATTTTTTAATGTGTTCTGCTTCGTCAGCTGTTCTTGTTGATATTATTTTTGCATTTTCGCTTACCCTAAAGTGTCTACCAAATCTTAAAAGTTGTATTTCTCTTTCTTCTACATCTTTTTTATTTTGTAGTATATCCTTTAATCTTTTTGAGTAATTTGGTTCTGTTAACTTACATCCACCTGCAGGAGACGGATATTCTTTAATACCCCACTTTTCTGCAAGTTCCATCTGAACTTTTCTACTTCTTCCACTTATATCTAAAAGTTTTTCCCTATCAACTAAACCTTGCTGTTCCATCTCAGTTGGTTGAAGATTTTTAGCACATAACGGTCTTAATATCTTATTTCCTATTCCACTTTCCTTTTTAACTTTATCTAAAGCTGTTCTATTTTGAGACATAGGCCTTTGATTCAAAACTTCACCAGTTATTATAAAATCAGCCTGGAACTTTTCTAACAGTTCTCCAGAATATCTCATCATCATAGCATGACAATCTATACATGGATTCATATTTTTTCCGTAACCATTTTTAGGGTTTTTAACCATTTCAAAATGTTCTTTGCTAAAATCTACAACTTCAAGTCTAACACCGATTTGGTCAACCATCCTTCTTGCACTGTCTTCATTAAAAAAATATGATTTAAAACATATTCCTATAACTTCTATCCCTTGATCCTTCATTAATTTAGCGGCTAATATGCTATCAAGCCCACCTGAAATCATCGCTAATGCTCTTGTCATATATATTATACTCTCCTTATTTTTTTATTTATACGTAAAACATTATATATAATAATTTACTATAGTTTATATCTCTATTATTTTGTTCAATATGTATTTTTTTATAAACATAATAATAAAATCATTTAAATTTAAATAATTATTACATTTTATATTATAATACAAAACTTATTTATGCAAATACCGTTTATACTATTTATTTTTTATACCTCTAACTTTGATTTTATTTTATCCTTTTTTAATATAACAATAAAAAATTATTTTCAACTTATACTTTTAAAAAGTTTTTTCCTATATAAAGCGATAACACTGCTAGATTCCTCTAACAGTGCCTTATAGTTTAATTATCTATTATTTCTTTCTATAGCTAATTCTATTAAATCGCTTATTAATTCTTTATAAGGTTTTCCTGTTGCATCCCACATTTTTGGATACATACTTATACTTGTAAATCCTGGAATTGTATTTACTTCATTTAAATAAACTTCATTTGTATCTTTATCTACTAAGAAGTCTACTCTTGCCATGCCAGCACAGTCTAATGCTTTAAATATTTTCACAGCTAAATCTCTTATTAATTCTATATCTTTATCATTGAACGCAGCTGGAATTAATAGTTTTGAAGCTGCATTATGATATTTAGCTTCATAATCATAGAATTCCTTTGCAGGTATTATTTCTCCTGGTATAGATGCTGATGGATTATCATTTCCAAGTACAGCAACTTCAACTTCTCTTGCATTTATACCTTTTTCAACTAAAACTTTTCTATCATGTTTTAATGCTTCTTCTATTCCTTTTTCTAATTCTTCGCTATTGTGAGCTTTAGTTATTCCAACTGACGATCCGCTATTAGCTGGTTTAACAAACACAGGATAAGTTAAATGGTTTTCTATTTTATTTATTAATTCTAATTTATTCTTATTATATTCACTATTTACAACAACAACATAAGGTGCTTGTTTTATACCTGCATGTTCTAAAATATATTTTGTATATATTTTATCCATACAAACAGCTGAACTCATAACTCCAGGACCAACACATGGAACATTCATTAACTTGCATAAACCTTGTATTGTACCATCTTCTCCAAATTGACCATGTAAAACAGGGAATACTACATCAACCTCTTTATTAAATATTATTTTTTCTCCTGATGGAATCTTATAAAATTCATCATTTTCCCAGTTTCCACTTTCTATATTATCTACATTTCCAGTGTATTCAAACCACTTTCCTTCTTTGTTAATACCAATAGGATATATATCATATTTATTTTGATCTATATTTTTTAATACAGAAGTTGCAGATACTCTAGAAACTTCATGCTCTGTTGATTGTCCACCAAATAAAACTGCTACTTTTTTCTTCATTCTTCATCTCTCCTTAGATTTCATTTAAAAAGTCAATCATCATTTTATACTATCATAATAAAATTTTACTTTAAATCTGTTCATATGTATATAGAATTGAACTATGAATTTTTATCCTGTTTATTTAGATAAAAATTTTTTCAAATGCCGTTTTATACATTTATAGTTTTATCAATTGCTACATTTTTAATATGATATTGATAAATGTAATCTTATTTTAAATGAACTCACCTAATAGTTTCAACCTCAATTTAACCCTTAAAACTTTTTACTTTTTGATAAATATAGGTTTTAAATCAATTTTTCGCCCACTACCGAAATGTAGATACTTATTTTTACGATTTATGTAGGTAGTTTAAAATGAAATCGATTTTAATATTACATTTATTGTCTAAAATAAAAAAATAAAGTAATAATTATATTAATTTCCAAATAATTTCATTACTACTTTATTATATAATTTATTTTTTTATTATTTCTTTTATTGTTTCTACTGCTTTTGATTTTATAACTATATCATTTTGTTGTGTATTATCTATTATTTTATCACTTGTAGGATTATTCTTTAAGTTATTAACCATATCATACTCTTTGTCATCTAAAACTTCTTTCATTTCTTTTTCTGTTTCTTGATAGGCTACCTTCCCCTGTTCTACATCTACAAAACAAAGAGGTGGAAACATGACACACCACCAATTTTGGCCTTCTCCGTTCCCTATTATTATTCTATAAGCTTCATATTTTCCTTGTGGTAATGTAATATTTCCATATGTTTTAACAGGAAAATACTCATTAGACAATGTACTTTGTAATTTATAATTATATCCGTTTTCTTTTAGAGTATTCTGTGCAATATCTAATATTTCTTTATCTTCTTTTTTTAGTATTTCTCTAGATTCGCCTATAGATTTTGAATCCTTTAACTTTGGAGATATATATTTTAAAACATTGTCTCTAACTTTTAATTTTACAGCTTGGTCATTTTCATCATCACTATTTGCAATAACATGAAATCTTATAATCTTTTTAGATACTTCCTCTATAGATGGATTTGAATTTTTTTTATATATTGAAAAACCTAATATACTTCCCAAGGTCATAGTTGCTACCATTGCTGATGCTATTATTTTTTTTATATTAACTTGTACACTTTTCATTTTAACTCCCCCTATAACTTTCAACTTATATTTTAATTATTTACATGATTTCAAATTTTATACATCAAAAATTATTTTTTAATATATTTTTATAAAAAATTTATCTTTAAATTTATAATTTTTCAAAATAAAAAAACTGCTGACTTTCAGCAGTCTTCTTGTTAAATTTAATTAGAAACCCCTACATTTCTTATCTTGCTTTCTACATCAAAAGTTATATCTGCATCCTTATACAATTGACTCCAATTGTCTTTTATCTCACTCCAAAGCATTGGCTTAAATTTTATTATATGATCTCGTATTTCTAGTGGGTCTATATTGTAGTCCTTTTGCAATACTTTAAAGGTTTCCAAAAATTCTCTTTCCATAGAATCACTTAGTTGATTTTGTATATTATTTATTTTATCACTATCAAGCATTCTAGCACCCATATAAGCCCCTGTTATTTCACCTTCTGTAATAACATGATAATTTAAATGCAGCTTATTTTTTTCTTTATCATAAGAAACTCTAAGTTTTGCATCAGTATCATCAATTTGATAATCAACTATTTTATCTTCTATAAATGCTATTTTTTCAGTAGCTCCTATATCACCCTTTATAAGCTGAATATTAGATACTTGAGAATTATTTAAAATTCCCTTTGGTGTTAATTTTTCTAGCACCTTCATACCATAAATCTTTAAATCTTCCCCTTCTATTCCTATATAAGGTATTAGCACCTCATCCCTTCCAATACTTGAAAAATAATTATGAAGAGTCACTGGTACTATTATACTTTTCTTACTGCTGTTAAGCATAAGCCCTGATATGTAATTTTCTATATTATCTTCTGTTACAGGTTTATATCCCACATAATCTTTAGCATCACCTTTTGTTATAACCATAAGCATAGATCTATTTAAAATAGAATCTCTACTTATATAATCCAAAACTCCACTTAGCACATCTGGATAGTCAAAAATTCTTTCACTTAATAATAATAATTTACTATGTCCAAAATGCAATTCTCTACTAGTTTTAGATAATGCATTAAAATACGCATCTGTCATAGAATACCCAGTAGATGTTATAGATATTTCTTCTGCGGACCCTTTTTCTGGCTCCATATTTCTTATATCAGGCATACCATAAGTAACTTCTATTAATGCTAATCCTTCTTCAGTAAATGGATCCTTGGTTTTAATTTCTTTTATATTATTTCTATTTTCTATGTCTTTGCCTACATCTATAGCTATAGTTGATACAAATGCTTTATTATCAATTTCTACACTATCTGAGCATCCAACTAACATTAAACTCATAATCATTATTACTATAATTCTTTTCATCTTCATAATTTAAGCACTCCTTTTCTTCTTTATCAGATTTATAAAGTAAGATAGGAATATAACTATTATTAAAGCTACTCCAAATATAATTTTAAACGGTCCAAGCCCAGCAGTATATATTTGAGCCATATTCTCTGGATATAAGGACATAGCATAGACTAAAGGTATGTATATTATCGCCGCAATCTTTATGTCTTCTATATTAAATATATCTTTAACCATATGTGTGGAAAAATAATATGTACTAACAAATGTTGCATAATAAAATAAAACCCATAAAGCCATAACCAATCCATCCCATCTTTCTAATACACCACTTCTTACATTGATTGATCTTAGCATAGTTATGGTAGGAAATATTCTTTCTGCTGTTTGAGCAACAGATAAATTAGCAGTTACTAAAATTATAGTGATTGTATAGAAAACACCTATAAATATAGTACTTCTTCTTAAGATTTTATTTATATTTTTCTTATTTTCTACAAGTGGCAATAACACAAATGCTATGCAAAATCCATTTACCAGAAAAAATAACTCAAAAACACTCTTCATATACTCTGTAGGTGTGTGGGTAAACACTGGTAATATTCTTTGAAAATCTGCAGTTGGTATTGCAAGTAGTAATATTATTGTTACCGGTATGAATAATAAAAAGAATATTATTTCATTAAAATATACTAAATTAGCTAAACCACCTCTAACTAAATATATACCAACAAATATTATTAACACTATTACCACTTCTAGTTCTGTCTTTGGTAGTAAAAATATTTTAACAACATCAGCAAATGATCTCAATGATACTGATAAAACAATTATCATGGCTATTGAATATGCCAGAGCTATTAGATTGCCCCAAAACCGTCCATATGTGTTTCTTAGTATTACTACTATTCCTTGATAATCATTCATCTTAATTAAACTATGTATCATATAAAGAACTATAAAAAGAAATATTGTCATAAGTATACATGAAATCCAACTATCTTGTTCCACTATTCTTGCTACAAAAGAGGGCCCATAAAATAGACCTATACCAACCATAGAAGCTACTAAAGTGGTAAATAATCCATAGTCTTTTATCATAAATTTATCTTTCATTTTTAAAACCTCCATTAAGATTTATGCCATATAATTTTAAATTACTCTTTTTGTCTAATCTTATCTTGAGTATGCATAAATCTAGGTCTATATTTAAAAATGCTAAATGGCAGTCTTACATACATATCCTTCATATCTTTCTCTGAAAGATTTACTCCTGGAGATAAATAAGGTATTCCAAAACTCTTTAACCTTATTAAGTGAATAAGTAAAAATATAACTCCTATAACCACTCCATATAAACCTAAAAATGCTGCCAATATTATAATCATTACCCTAAAATAAGAAAAGGCATAGGTAATAACATAATTTGGTATCAAAAACGTAGCTATTGCTGTAATTCCTAAAACTATTACCATTATAGGACTTGCAAGTCCTGCCGTTACTGCTGATTGCCCTAAAATTAAACCTCCAACAATACCTATTGTAGAACCAACAGGTTTAGGAAGCTTTGTTATAGCTTCTATAAGAAGAGCTAAACTGAACTCCATAAATAAAGCTTCCATATATGCAGGAAATGGAACACCCTCTCTGGACCTAGCCATTGCATAAGCAAGTTTCGATGGTATTAATGAGGTATGGAATGAAGTTATAGCAACATATAATGCTGGCAATACTATTGCTAACATTATAGCTAGAAACCTTATGATTCTAACAATTGATCCATTTAACCATCTATTATAATAATCATCTGGAGATTGAAGAAAAGTAGCCATTACTGCTGGTACAATTAATGCAAAAGGTGAATTATCAACTAATATACCAATTCTGCCATCATATAAACCAGCTGCTACCACATCTGGTCTTTCCGTACTTTGAATTTGTGGAAATGGACTAAAAGGATTTTCTTCTATATACTGCTCTATATATCCACTATCTAAAATAGCATCTAAATTTATATTGTCTAATCTTTCTTTTAATTCTTCTAATATTTCTGGATCAACAATATCTTCAATATACATTATTGCAATATCAGTTTTAGATCTTACTCCAATTTGTTTAGACTCTACTTTTAATCTAGTATCTCTTATTCTCCTTCTTACTAAAGCGGTGTTAAATCTTATAGTTTCAGTAAACCCTTCTCTAGATCCTCTAATAACAGTTTCACCTGCTGGCTCTCCAATACCTCTATTAGGCCAAGATCTATTTGCTATTACATGAGCATAAGGAAGTCCTTCAACAAACACTAGTGTTTCCCCTGAAAGAACAGACAGTATTCCATCACTCATTTTAGTGACATCTTTAATATCAGAAACCGATATTATACTATTTTTTAAAGTTTCAAACCCATCTATTTTATCTTTATTTGCCATAGCTGGTTTTAATAAAAAATCATTTAGTAAATCTTTATCTGCCATACCATCAATATAAACTAATCCCAATTTTCTATTTCCAGCATAAAAATCTCTAAAAACTACATCAGTAGCATTTTTAAATACAGCTTTAACAAAATCCATATTTTCTTTAGTAGATAAATGAATTTTTTCTTCCATATTTTCTAATTTATATTCCAAACTATCACTCCCAATCTTGAAAAACACAATAGTATATTAATCTTATTATTAAATTACATATATCAATCTTATAAAAAATAATATTATTGTTAATAACATAACCCCGCCACTAATATATCTTGCTTGTTTATACGCTTTATAATTTCCCTTAAGCTTAAAATACTTAGCATCAGCAAAAAATACCATACTCCCAGAAATTATCACTAAAATCAATAAATATAAATCAAATTTTTCAATTAGCTGCAAAATTATCACCTCTCATTTTTCCAGTCAGTTTATTGTTTGCAATATTTTGTTTCTATATTCAAAAAAAATGCTAATTTTAAAGTTACCTTTAAAATTAGCATTTTTAAATTCTAGTCTGTTTTTATATCTTACAATAAATTCTTATTAATTATATTGTCCTTGTTATATAACAATCTCTATATTTTTCTTTTAGTTTATCATAGCAATCTTGTGCTTTTAACATATCCTCGAAGAATCCAAAAACTGTAGGTCCACTACCACTCATCATAGAACCTAAAGCTCCGTTTCTCATCATTTCTTCTTTTATTTGTTTTATAAGTAAGTGTTTTTTTATAGTTACATTTTCAAGCACATTTCTCATATTTTTAGATACATATTTTATATTTTCTTGCTTCATTGCATTTATTAATTTTTCAGTTTCTGGATGTTTATGTATTTTATTTATTTCTAATGCTTTATATACATCTTTTGTAGATACTCCAAAATTAGGTTTTACTACAACTAATATTTTATTCTTAAATGGCTTTAATTTCGTTACAACCTCGCCAATACCTTCGCACAAAGCAGTTCCCCCCACTACACAATAAGGAACATCAGCACCTATTTTAAGCCCTAACTCCATTAACTCACCATCAGTGACATCTTTTTTAAACATACTTCTCATAGCTTTAAGTGTAGCAGCTGCATCTGCACTTCCACCTGCCATGCCAGCAGCAACCGGTATATTTTTTACTATATTAACTTTTACCCCAGATGAAATGTTATACTTTTCCATAAATAATTTTATAGCCTTATACACTAAATTATTTTCATCAACAGGCAAATACTTCTTATTACAATTTATAATTATATCTTCGTCACATTTTTCAAACTCTAATTCATCATATATATCAACTGTTTGCATTATCATTCTTAATAAATGATACCCATCTTCTCTTTTTCCAACTACATCTAATGATATATTTATTTTACCGTAAGCTTTAACTCTCATAAAGTTATTCACCACCAAATTAAATTATTTTACAATTTAGTATACCAAAGCTATTGAAAAGTTTAAAGATTAATTCGTAATTTATATATAAACTTTAAATTCAAGCTAAAAAATAGACTATCCCTTAAGATAGTCTATTATCATAATATAATTTTTCTAATCTAAATAACTGCTCTACCTGGTATTATTAATTTATCCATAGGTTTTATATCTTTCTCATTTTCAATACCATTAATATTTAATATTTTTTCTTTTGTAGTATAGTATCTCTTACATATTTTCCATAAATTATCGCCCTTTTGAACTACATATATAGTTACACTTGCTTTCTTCTGTGGAATTTCACCTTCAATTACATCCATTTCAACTAAAAACTTTTGTTTAATAGGATATGATACTATTCCATATCCTTTTATTATAGCTCTAACACATACATTTCCAGCCTCAATAGAGGATTCTAGCATTTCTAAATTCAATTTACAAATACAGTCCATATCTATTTTAGCGCCATCTATATCTATAGTTGTTGAAAATGGTATTTCATCACTTGCACAAGCTAAATATTCTTTATCATCGCCAGTAGAATAAAGCACATCTGCTTTTAATACTCCTTCTACTAAAATTTTATCATCCATTAACTTTTTCTCCGTGATATTTACATCTGCAGTTGTCATTATAACCTTACTAGGTTTAGGCATATCATCTGAAATTTCTATATCACCTTTTGCTAATGTTTCTATTTGATTTTGTCCTTGAATAACATTAATATTAAATTCTTCTTTGTCCATCTTAATCATTTTTGTTGGACAATACCCATCTTCTATCATTTCTATTTCTTCTTTAGCCATAACATGAGTGATTGTTTTAACTAAAAATTCTATATCTAAAATTCTATTCTCTCCCATATCATCTTCTTTTATATCATATTCAAAAGAATGTACTGAAAAATCTGTATTATGTTCCATACCATTTTTTATTTTATCGTTTTCTAATTCTTTTGTTATAGGTACATTTTCACTTATACATATAACTTCTTTACTATTTTTCCCTTTATATAACACTTGAAGATTTGCTACACATTCTAAGTGTATACCACCATCATATAACCTTACTTCTTTTTTTCCCAATGTAATGAAGTACTTAATTATTTTTCCTATTTCTGGTCTATCCATATCAATTTTAAGTTCTGTTTTACCTATCATTTCTCCCTCAAAACTACCAATAACTTTATCAAGAATCATAGGTTGTTTTAAAAATTGTAAATCTCCATCACTTTCAACATCCTTAACAATCTCAAAAGTATTTTTCTTTATCACATTACAAACAATATTAGCTACTCCTTGAATGCATATTTTTCTTTCGTTTACAATTATGCATTGAATATGTTCAATATCTACATTTGAGTCGCAATTCATATCAGCAGTTGCTCCATCTGCATCTACATTTGTACTTATTTTTGTTGTGTAGTTTACAGCATGCGCCTCTGTGTTATCTTCCTCTTTATTCATATAAAGAATGTTAAAATCAACCTCAAACTCCACTAACACCTTACCATTCATAACTTCCTTATTTACAACTAAAGGTTTTGCATTTAGCATCAATACATCTGAAACATCTGGAAGCGTATCTGGTATGACATATTCTTCTTTTATTACAACGTCTTGAGAATTTTCTCCAATTGATTGCTCGTAGTCTATATTATCTTTAACTAGATTCAAATCCATAAAAGAATCCCTCCTATCTATTAAATACCTACTAGTAATTTATATATATAATTTATATTATTTATTACTAAATCCTTATATTTTTTAATAAAAATAAATTACATTTATCTTCAAATTAAACAACTAAATTACAAAATTTTTCTTGTTATCTTTTTTAAATTTATTGTTGACATTTGTCGATATTTGTTATATTATAAAATTGGTTATTGACCATATAACCTCTCATAAATTCTCAATACCCTTTTATACCATAGCTGAAAGATGGATCCCCCATCTTTCATTTTTTTTATAAACTAACTCTTATAATATAATATTATTGAGAAAAACTATTTAATAGAACATTATAAAAATATTTTTATATAAAAAAAAGGATACATTTTCATGTATCCTTTTCTATTTATGTCAATGTCTAACTAGCAAATACTAACTGAACTGTTTTAGTTAATACATCTGAATAACTATATGAAACGGTTCTTTGTGCACAATCTTCTAACCTAACTGTAAAGATGCTCTCATATGCCTTTTCTAATACTCCGTCATTAATTAGGATTTTTCTTCTGCCTCCGTTAGCTTTTAATGTAACTTTTTCACCTACATGACTTTCAATGTCTTGTTTTATTGAAAGTAGAACATTTTTGGTATGCATGGGAAACACCTTCTTTCATTATCATTATATCGTAAAACCTCTTAAAATTCAATGCAAAATTTTAATTCTATTATTTTCAAGCCATATTGTCAATGCTTTATAGCTGTTATAATAATTAAGTTTTTATTGAATTTTATAGTTTTTCCTCATTATAAATCCATATTCCTTTGTTTTTCAACTTATGAATTAAACAATAACGAGTTTAGTATGTGTAGTCTTCTAGTTTTATATACTTAACAACTACTTTTGTTTTCAAATTGTTAACATAAAAAAGTCTATAATCCTGAATTCTAACGGTTTAACTCACTTAAAATACATAAAACGAGTATACAATTTATAGTTAAATACAAATTATATACTCGCTAAAAATATACTTATATACAAACCTTAATTTCTATTATTTATTACTTTATATATTGAGATTTTGGATATCCTTCTCTATATTTTCCCCTAGTTTGTAATCCACCTACCCCCCTTATACCGGTTATACTGTTTTCTAATGCATCTTGTATATTCACTATAGAATCTATACTTGTATAGGCTATTTTTTCACAAATCAAAACTGGGTCTAAGCAATGAATAAGTACCCTATTCGGAGAGCTAGCGAAATTAGCACCTGCATCTAGAAGTGCCTCATAGCACGATTGGCATGCTCCTGCAAATATAACTAAATCATCATAATTAGATTTATAAGATCTTAGTATAGAAACTGCTTCCACAAAATATTTAGAATTTCTATATTGACCTAAGTCCATATAATCATTTATCTCCTTATTCATTCCATCATGACCTGTTATTATAACTATATCCGGATTAACTTCTTTTACTAAGTCTAATATTACTTTGGGCTGGTCACACTCTTTTACAATTCTCCCCTCAGCATCAATAGATAATTCTTTATAAGTTTTTAAACATATCTCTAAATAATTTAAGTCTCCATCAATATGAAGTATTTTTCCTGGTCTTCCAAAAAATAATTCTTTTTTATCTATAACACTATTATGCCTTTTCATATAATCATAATAAGACTTGTCTAATATATGTGCAGCTTCACCTCTATAATTACCTTTTCTTTTATTTACAATTCTTTTTAAAGAACTATTAACTTTTTTATTAAAAACTTTATCCATCTCACCTAATCTGCTTCCACTTAGTACTTCTAAATCTTCTTCCGTAGCATCCGCTTCTATTCTTATATTTAGTCCCTTAAGAACATAAACATTTTTTCCATTTTCATTTTTTATGTCAATTATTTTAAAAGCTATATCACCTTCATAGGATTTTCTCACAACGACATCTCCTACTTTCAAATATATCATCTCCATATTCCAAGCTTTAATACCATTTTATTACAAAATATTATTATTGTTACTAATTTTGGTCATTATGGATGATTGATATTTTTTATTATTCTTTGAACTAGCATCTATTTTTTTCATCTATAGGGTTCCAAGTTCAGAATTAAAATTATACTAGGTAATTTTTAGCATAAGCTAACGAAAAAAGTTTATTTTTATTTGAATTTAATTCGTCAAAAATAAGTTTAGTATCCATAACAAGCTCATAAATATTTTCTCTAGCACTAGGCC